>NZ_JBNHEP010000172.1:0-24368 GCF_050015995.1 Dapis brunnea BLCC-M229
GTATGGAACTTAGGCAATTTAACTTATGTAGATAATAAAATTCTCATTCCTAATTGAACATAAGTCGCTGTATTAAGAAGCTTAAGTTAATTCCAGCTTATGAGAAGGTTTAAACTGTCTTGAGTCTGTACACTTTTAAGACGATTCCAGAGAGGCAATTCTGAATTTTTCGAGTTAGAGACCGTTTTTTCCAAAAGTCCTGCCTAGTTAACTTTAGTCTTGTGATATCTCTCAAATTTGGCTTCTGTCCTTTCATTCAATGAGTAAACCTATTTTTTTAAGATTTTGTTTAGTTAGCAAGATAAATATTTGCTACAAAATTGGTCAAAAAATTTACTTTCTTATCTAGACCAAAATAGAGATTAGCAATCAGTAATCAGTTTTAAAATTGTATAGGGGACTTTAACCCCCGAATTTTAGCTGAATACTGAATGCTAGTAAAAAAAACGAAATGTCAATGCACTTCATACCCTTGAAATTGCTTCCTTCCACTCCGTTCCAGTCGCTTCGGACGTAGTTTTCAATAATTAATAATTACCTCTTCTTTTTAAGAAGAGGATTGGTTAAAAGGAAATTTTTTTCTTCTCTTGGTCGATTGGATATGGGTAGATTTCCTCGCCATCCCATCCTAGGTCAAGCTCCGCAATTCAAGTCGCTCCGCGTTAACGAAGTTTTGCGCCAGCTAAACGACCGCTCTCTTGGTCGATTGGATATGGGTAGATTTCCTCGCCATCCCATCCTAGGTCAAGCTCCGCAATTCAAGTCGCTCCGCGTTAACGAAGTTTTGCGCCAGCTAAACGACCGCTCTCTTGGTCGATTGGATATGGCGAGGTTTCCTCGCCATCCCATCCTAACGGACTGCTCCGCATTCATGTCGGCTCTTAGCCGAAACGACCGCTTTTTTCTCCCTGAAAGGAGAGGCTTTAAACCTTAATTTTTCGGTAAATTTTCCCACTTACCTACTTATACCAATTATCAAAAACTTTGCTATACTTGGAATTTCTATTTCTAAATACTATTTATTGACGTGATATAAGTATTTAATAATATTTGTTATTTTTATGGTTATTTTGGCAGTTTCCAACTGCAGCATTACTTTTGAGAGATGGTATTAGTTATAATAAAATTTTTGTTTGTAGTTAGGCTTGAGCAAGTCAAATACTTATCTTATTGCTAGAGCAAAACTACGAGCTTACTACAGATTATTAAATATTACCCGCAGCAAGCAATCGTCTCTAACGCCACCTAATTCCGCATAGATAAACCAATTCGCTTCAACTTTTCATTTACTTCTAAAACTCGCACTTTTACTACTTGCTCAACTTTCACAACTTGCTTCGGATTTTTAACAAAATAATCTGCTAATTGAGAGATATGTACTAACCCATCTTGATGCACTCCCACATCAACAAATGCGGCGTTGGATATTTGCGCATTGGAATTATGAATTAGTGTGGGGGCGTTGGATATTTGTGCATTGGAATTATAGTTTTAGAGAAAGAGGAAGTAAAAGATGTAATTTACCTTTTCTACAAAGATTCATCCCTTAGTTCAGCAACGCCTAAAATGCGCCAAAGTTTGCCACATTAGTAACTATTCCTTCTAACTCCATAGCAAGTCAAATACTTATTTTATTGCTAGAGCAAAACTACGAGCTTACTACGGATTATTAAATATTACCCGCACCAAACGCTCGTCTCTAACGCCACCTAATTCCGCATAGATAAACCTATCCGCTTCAACTTTTCATTTACTTCCAAAACCCGCACTTTTACAACTTGCCCAACTTTCACAACTTGCTTCGGATCTTTGACAAAATAATCTGCTAATTGAGAGATATGTACTAACCCATCTTGGTGAACTCCCACATCAACAAATGCACCAAAATTTGCCACATTAGTAACTATTCCTTCTAACTCCATTCCTACTTCTAAATCCCTAATTTCTTTAATACCTTCCCGAAAAGTTGCATACTTAAATTCTGCTCTGGGGTCGCGCCCTGGTTTTTCTAATTCACCGATAATATCTTTCAGAGTTGGTTCCCCAATTTTATCAGTCACATACTTTTTTAAATCCAGAGATTTCACTTTTTTTGATATCTCATTAATTTGATTTATCGAGACTTCTAAATCTTGAGCGATCGCCTTAACTACGGAATAACTTTCTGGATGTACTGCGGTATTATCTAAGGGATTTTCACCGCTCCGAATCCGCAAAAATCCAGCACAAAGTTCAAAAGTTTTTCCACCCAATTTTGACACTTTTAAAATTTCCTGACGACTGTTAAAAGCTCCATTTTCATTCCGATATTTAACTAAATTTTTTGCCACGGTGGAACTCATACCAGAAACAAAAATTAGTAGTTCTTTGGAGGCAGTATTCAAATCTACTCCCACATAATTCACACAACTTTCTACAGTCTCATCTAACTTTTTTTTCAACAATTTTTGGTCTACATCATGTTGATATTGACCAACTCCAATAGACTTCGGTTCTATTTTCACAAGTTCTGCTAAAGGGTCTTGTAAACGTCTACCAATACTAATAGCTCCCCGCACCGTAATATCTAAATCTGGAAATTCTTCTATTGCTACTTTAGAAGCAGAATAAATTGAGGCTCCAGATTCATTAACCATGACTTTTATTGGCTTTTTATCCAAAGTCGAAATTACTTCGGTGATAAATTCATCTGTTTCTCTTCCTGCCGTACCATTACCAATAGCAATTAATTCAATTTTGTACTTTTGAATAAACTGTTTAATTGTTGTAGTAGCTTGTTGTTTTTGGGCTGCAGATTGATGGGGAAATATGGCTTTATATTCTAAAAAATTACCTGTTTCACCTAACACTGCAACTTTACACCCAGTTCTAAATCCAGGGTCAATTCCTAAAGTAGGTTTCATTCCCGCAGGAGGAGATAATAATAATTCTCTGAGATTAGTTTCAAAAGTTTTAATTGACTCAATATCTGCCTCAGCTTTTTTTTGAGTTCTCACTTCATTTATCAAGGAATTTTTCATCAAACGATTAAAAGCATCTTTGAGCATTTCCTGATAAAAATTTCGGATTTCTTTGGCTTTAGTGCGAATTTCTGAATCTGCCAAATAAGATAGTACAAATTCTCGGTCAAAATCTAGTTCTAAATTTAAAACTCCTTCAGTTTCACCTCGTAATAAAGCCAATATATTATGAGGAGCAATATCTTTAATATTTACCTGAAAATTTCGGTACATTTCAAATTTAGTCGTACCTTCTGGATAATCATCTTTTATTTTGGAACTAAAACAGCCGGAATCAAGAAAATATTCTCTAACATAAGTTCGTAACTCTGCTTTTTCTGCCACTGCTTCTGCCAAAATATCAGATGCTCCTTGCAAAGCATCTTCTACATTTTTGACACCTTTTTCCTCAGCAATATATTTAACCGCTTCTTCTTCAATAGATATAATTTTTGCTTGAGGATGATTCAGAGATTGGATAAATTCTGCCAAAGGTTCTAAACCTTTTTCCCTAGCAATAGTTGCCCTAGTTCGGCGCTTAGGTTTATAGGGAAGATAAAGGTCTTCTAATTCTGTTTTTTGTAAACAAGACTCTATTTTTTCCTGTAGTTCATCGGTAAGTTTACCAGTTTCATTAATTGCTTTTAAAATTACTTTTTTTCTTTCTTCAAGTTCCTGAAGATAAGTAAATCTATCCCAAATATTTCGTAATTGGGTTTCATCAAGGGAACCTGTATATTCTTTTCGATAACGAGCGACAAAAGGAATAGTTGCTCCTCCGCTTAAAAGTTCCAGAGCATTTTTAATATTTTTAGGATTAATCTTTAATTCTTGAGAAATATATTTATTTATGTCAAACATAAGCTATCTAGATAAACATACAGCAGATTCCAAGTATTTGTAGCACAGGCATCTTGCCTGTCATACCTGTACCTCATGCTTGATGAAATCCGCTGTAATTTTTAATTATAGCAATTCCCATACTGGTTAGATACAAAATTATTTTATTTGAGGAAATTGGAAGTAGTAATTCAGGAAACAGAAAAGAAATAAAGAAGAAAAACAACTGTACTAAAAGCAATAGTTGACCGCTTCATGTTTACAAATTATCTTATATCAAGTCTGATTAATTAGCCATAATAATCAGTTACCTTTAGTCATCTTTAGATAACTTTTGCTGTACAGCCCAGAAATTTATTTCTTGGCAGATGACAAAGCTACAAAACTTTATACCTGATATTACATTTTTGAGGATAGAAAATGCTAAAATTAAAGAAAATAATTTACAGTTGATTTCATCAAGCTTGTGGTACAGCTATCACAGGCAAGATGCCTGTGTTACAAAGGTTGATAATGAGGTAAAAATGGCTAATTTAAAATTACGACGCTCTGAAAATATTAGTGGTGATATATACGTTGATAATACCTGTATAGACTGTGATACTTGTCGCTGGATGTCACCAGAAATTTTTCATAGAAATGGAGAAAAATCAGCAGTTTATCATCAACCAATAAATGAGGTAGAAAGACTAGAAGCAATGCAAGCTTTATTATCTTGTCCAACAAATTCTATAGGCACTGTTGAAGCTCCAAAAGATATTAAAAAAGTTCAGGAAACTTTGCCAATTTTAGTGGCAGATAATGTTTATCATTGCGGTTATCATTCAGAAAAATCTTTTGGTGCTGCTAGTTATTTTATTGTCAGACCAGAAGGAAATATTTTGCTAGACTCGCCTCAATTTTTAACTCCATTAGTGAAGCGTTTAGAAGCAATGGGAGGAGTTAAATATATGTATTTGACTCATAAAGATGATGTAGCAGACCATCAAAAATTCAGAGAAAATTTTAATTGCGATCGCATTCTTCATGTTGATGATATTTCCCCAGACACCAAGGATATAGAAATAAAATTAACTGGTACAGACCCAATTTCCCTAACTCCAGATTTATTAATTATTCCTGTACCTGGTCACACTAAGGGAAATACAGTTTTACTTTACCAAAAATTTTTATTTACAGGAGATCATCTAGCATGGTCTAGTCACTTAAATCAACTTCATGCTTTTCGCCGTTATTGTTGGTATTCTTGGTCAGAACAAATTATCTCTATGGGTAAGTTAATCAGTTATAATTTTGAGTGGGTGTTACCTGGTCACGGACATCGTTATCATGCTGACACAAAAACTATGCAAAAAGAGTTACAAAAGTGTATTGTTTGGATGGAAAAATCTTGAGCTACATCAGTAGAGAAATAAAATTACATTCCTTTCGTTAAGCAAGTTAATAAAAGCACAATTTTTGCCAGTAATTTCCTATAGCAAAGAGAATTGTTTAGGAGATAAACTGATGATAAATCTTAGACTAGGAAATATTTTTTCCACTGTTAATTGCTTACTTTTACCATGAAATTAGGTTAAAAGCCTCCCCTTTAAAAGGTATAAAAAAAATAAAATTAAGTATTTTAAGCCTCCCTATTGTACGAGGTACTGTTAACTGATAACTGAAATTCCCTTTTCCCTACTATATTTGCTTGAATTTGGCAAATTTTTCAAATCTATGTTATGATAAAAACGAAGAAAAACTAGATTACAATTTGAAATTTATTTATCGAAGTTTATAGATACTTACCTCAGCACTTCAAAGTCACAACAGGTTGAGTAATTCTATAATTTATGATAAAGAATAGATAATTTGTGCTAACATACGAAAGCAAACAAAATTAAGTGGTCTAAGAACTTTTGAAGTAGTAGCCAGAAGAGGCTAGTCTTAAGTTTATAGAAATGGCAAAGACTAATTACTTTGGCTCCACAAAAAAGAAAATGTAAATAATTGGAGGATGATACATACATGACTCAAGTGATACTAGGAGAAAATGAGGGAATTGAATCTGCATTACGTCGATTTAAACGACAGGTTTCTCAAGCAGGAATATTCCCAGATATGAAAAAACATCGTCACTTTGAAACGCCCATTGAAAAAAAGAAGCGTAAAGCAATGGCATTACAGAAGCAAAGAAAGAGACGTTCTCGCTTTTAATTTGAAGTTTATTTTCAGCGATCCCAATCCTAAATTAGTGACCTTGTAGGTCAAGCAGCGACGCTTTTAACTATTACTATAACTTGTGCAGAGACGCGGGGGCGCGTCTCCCTTCCACTTACCATCAAAAAAAATTTAAAACTATATTTATATATAACCAATTTTCTGCTAAATTTAATATTAATTTAATTACCGAATCTAACCCTATATTTTTAGAGAGAAAAAATCATGGCTGTAGAGCAGCCGGAAATTGATATTGCCCCTTTTATTGACCACTCCTTATTAACTATCACTGCTACCCCAGAGGAAGTGTCAAAATTTTGTACTGAAGCTGACAAATTTCGGTTTCCGTCAATTTGTGTATACCCTTGTTACGTTAAACAAGTAGTAGACTTTCTTTATAACAAACAACCGAAAATTTGTACGGTAATTAGTTTTCCTACTGGTACAACTACGAGTAAAACAAAATCATATGAAGCTTTAGAAGCAGTAGAAAATGGAGCTTCAGAATTAGATGTAATGGTTAATTTGACTCATATTAAAACAGGCCAAACTAACCAACTACATCGGGAAATAGCTGAAATATGTGAAGAAACTGGTAAACCAGTTAAAGCTATTCTAGAAATGGCCTTGCTAACTGAAGAGGAAAAGCATTTAGTTACAGAAGTTTTGATGGATGCAGGTGTGGCTTTTATTGTCACAAATACTGGATGGTATGGTGGAGCAACAGTGGCAGATGTAACACTGCTCAAAGAAATAACTAAGGCTAATGTAGGGATTAAAGCTGCTGGAGGAATTAAAACATATCAGCAAGCAGCAAATCTGATTTTGGCTGGTGCGACTAGGTTAGGGACATCCCGTGGTCTAGAATTGCTCAATCAGCAAAAAATTGAGAATTGAGAATTGAGAATTGAGAATTGAGATTCCTATTAAGTACACACCCAAATAAGAAACCGGGTTTATTGTACTGATTATTATTTTTTAGTGAAATTTCCTCCATAAACCCGGTTTCTGCCTAAGTTATCTCCCCTACTCCCTTACCGAAAAATTGTGGTCTAAAGCCTCCCCTTTTAAGCTATGCTTTATAAACATCTTTCTTAACATAAAATTTGACAAAATAGAGAAGTTATGTATAGGTCTGGGAGCGGCTTTTTCAGCAGAAAAGTGTGTTGAAAAATACATTTTTTTGAGAATTGTAGACAAGATTCTTACTCCTCTTCTCCCTCTCCCCACCCTCCCACAAGGGTTTCAGGAGTTTCTTATAAGGGATAGCCTTTTAAGGGGATAAAAAAAGAGAACATTCGCCAAGGTCAAGCCTCCTTATTACAGAGATACTGATAACTGATAACTGATAACTGATAACTGATAACTGAAATGACTCCCCTACTCCCTAACTCCCCCACTCCCATACTAACTCTATGGCCAGAACCTACAAAGCAACAGGAATAAATCTCAAAGCCATGCCTTTAGGAGAATCAGACCGTTTATTGACCATTTTGACTCAAGAATATGGTTTGATTCGAGTAGTAGCTCCAGGAGTCAGGAAACAAAAATCCAAACTGGGGGGTAGAAGTGAACTATTTGTAGTAAATCAATTATTGATTTCCAAAGGGCGATCGCTCGATAGAATCAATCAAGCAGAAACTATACTATCCTACGCGGGCCTAAGTCAAAACCTGGGAAAATTAGCAGCAGGTCAATATCTAGCAGAATTAGTTCTTCATCAAGCTCTGAGTGAACATCCTCAAACAGAACTGTTCTATCTACTAAGCGAACATTTGGGTCGTATAGAACAACTACAACATAAAACTGACCGACTCTGGCATACCCAACTTATAGCATTCTTAGCTCATGGCATCTATCATTTACTAGCCATAGAAGGAATAGCACCCCAAGTCCAAATGTGTTGTGCTACAGGAAATGAATTACAGCCAAATTTTAATCGTTCTGACTGGCAAGTTGGGTTCAGTATAGATGCAGGAGGAATTATTAAACTTGATGATACTTATGTTGTACAATCTTCATACCAAAACTTATCAAACCCAAACTTTAGTACCAAAATTAATACCCTGCTCAATGCTAATCAACTTTCACTACTTCAGCAGCTACCACAACCTAAGCTTCAAGCTCTAGTTAAACTTACTTTTCATCAAGACTGGATCAAAGTAGAACAACTTTTAAGAAAATATACCCAATACCATTTAGGTTATTCTATCCGTTCTGCCGAATTGATTGATACTTATTTAAAATCCATAGCAATCCACCCATAGGTTGTAACATTTTATTGTAGAGATTTAGTCTCCAAACCCAAGGTCTCCAAACCAAAGTAGAGATTTAGTCTCCAAACCCAATTTTTTTTACAAATCATTTACCAATGGATAATTGATAATTAATCCCCAGAAGTTTAAAGGATTTCCTTGTAAGGACAGGAACTACACAAAGATACTATACATAGAGTTCAAAAACTATAACGTTATAGTTTTGAACGCTATATGTATGGTCTGGTGCGTAAGTCTTAAAAAAGAAATTTTTAGTTTAGGAGATTTCCGTACTTGATTCAATCCGATGGTTTTAAGCAGAGGGAATTATCAATTATCCATTATCCATTATCTATTATCCATTAAAATGCAATTATCTGATTCAGATTTAACAAAAAAACCAAAACAACAAAACTTACCTAATACAAAACCTATTTCAGCAGCATCCCTAGCAGGTAAGGAACCCGAACGTGGACTTTTGCCAGTGCTAAAAAATGGTAAATTCTTAATCCTCTGGGGCGGTCAAGTATTTTCCCAACTAGCAGACAAAGTTTACCTGGTACTTATGATTGCTATTATTGCCAATCAATTCCAAGGCGCAGACCAGACTATTAGTGGATGGGTATCGGCAGTTATGATTGCTTTTACTATTCCCGCAGTATTATTTGGAGCTGGAGCTGGTGTCTATGTCGATAGGTGGCCAAAAAAAGCAGTTTTAGTTGTGACAAATATTATCAGAGGTGGTTTGGTTCTGATTTTGCCAATAGTATTGTGGCTATCTAATGATTTTAATCTAGGTAACTTACCTTTAGGATTTTGCCTAATGTTATTCTTGACTTTTTTGGTTTCTACCCTGACTCAATTTTTTGCCCCTGCGGAACAAGCGGTTATTCCCTTAATTGTGGAAAAGCGACACCTACTTTCTGCCAATTCTCTCTACACCACAACTATGATGGCTTCTGTCATTATTGGCTTTGCAGTAGGAGACCCATTATTAGAATTTGCTGATAGTTTAGTAGCAAAAATTGGTTTTGGGGAAGCTTTAGGTAAAGAATTAGTGGTAGGGGGAAGTTACGCGATCGCTGGTTTACTATTAATATTACTCAAAACTGGGGAACAGAAAGACCTCACAGAAAAGGAACAACCCCATATTCTGGCAGACTTGCGAGATGGCTTGCGTTACCTGAAAAATCATCACCGAGTTCGTAATGCGATTATCCAGCAAATCGTTTTATTTTCTATTTTTGCAGCTTTAGCAGTCTTGGCAGTACGTTTGGCAGAAATTATTCCTGGTATGGAAGCTGAAGAATTTGGATTATTATTAGCTGCTGCTGGAGTAGGTATGGCTATTGGTGCTGGAATGGTAGGTCAACTTGGACATTGGTTATCTCATTTTCAACTCAGCATGATTGGATCTATCGGAATGGCAGTTTCTTTAGTAGGTTTATCTATATTTAACCAAGAGTTTTGGGTAGCTATGGGTTTGATTGGTATTTTAGGAATGTTTGGTGCAGTAGTGGGGGTGCCAATGCAGACTACTGTTCAAGCGGAAACTCCTGAAGAAATGCGGGGAAAAGTATTTGGTCTCCAGAATAATGCGGTTAATATTGCTCTGAGTTTACCTTTAGCTTTAGTAGGGGTGGCAGAAACTTTTCTTGGTTTATCGACAGTGTTGCTTGGGTTAGCTGGAGCAGCAATAATAGCAGGTATTTTCTTCAGTTTCTTTTCTACACCAACTTTTGAATAGTTGTTAGTAATGATAATTCACTATCTAAATAGATAATTACCTCTGGTTAAAATCCAGAGGATTAAATCTAAGGAAATATCCTAGGACTTTTTTTCTCCTTAAAAGGAGAGGCTTTATACCTTTATTTTTTAGTAATAACACTAACAGGTATTTGTTGAGGGAAGTCTGCTATTTCTTGTTTGGTAATTGGAATTTCTTCCTATTGCAAAATTAACGCAACTTCCTTGGCAAAATAAGTTAAAATTAAATCTGCACCAGCCCGTTTCATACTGGTTAAAGTTTCCAACATCACCTTTTTTTCATCTATCCAACCCTTCTGACCAGCAGCCTTAATCATGGCATATTCCCCACTAACGTTATAAGCAGCTACAGGTAGATTTGTTGTCTTTTTTACCTCACAGATAATATCTAAATAAGCGAGCGCCGGCTTAACCATCACCATATCTGCACCTTCAGCAATATCCAAAGCCACCTCTTTGATGGCTTCCCTAGCATTAGCGGGGTTCATTTGATAAGTCTTTTTGTCCCCAAATTTTGGCGCAGAATCCAAAGCATCCCGAAACGGGCCATAATAAGCTGAGGCATATTTAGCAGAGTAGGCAAGTATTCCCACATCGAAGTATTCAGCAGCATCCAGAGCTTTGCGAATCGCTCCAATACGCCCATCCATCATATCTGAGGGAGCGACGATATCAGCACCTGCTTCAGCCTGAGATAGTGCTTGTTTGACTAAAACTTCTACAGTGGAGTCGTTGAGAATGACTCCATTTTCCCCCACAATACCATCGTGACCTTCGCTGGAATAGGGGTCGAGAGCTACATCAGTAATGACGACAATATCTGGTATTGTTTGTTTAATCGCTTTTACAGTTCTTTGTATTAACCCATCTGGGTTGTAGCTTTCGGTGCCAACGTTGTCTTTTTTAGCTTCCTCAACTAGGGGGAATAAAGCGATCGCATTAATTCCTAAATTATAGGCATCCTCTATTTCTTTGAGCAGTAAATCTAGAGTATAGCGATAACTTCCTGGCATTGAAGAAACTTCTACTTTTTGCCCTTCTCCCTCCATCACAAACAATGGATAAATTAAATCATTGACCGTTAACTTGGTTTCCTCAACCATACGTCGCAAAGCAGGAGTGCGACGGAGACGACGGGGACGCTGTACGCCGGGAAATTCTGTGGACAAATTTGTTTCTGTCATGGGTAGATTACTTAACCTAATAATTTTGATAATCATTAATCATAATCAGAAATTTACATCTAGTCAATATTAGAACCGTTCTAAACTTAATAGGCAGTGTAAATAGTTTGTAAGGCTCTTTGCACAATATCTTCATCTGAAAGTGTCGATAAGGCTAAAGCTGGTGGGCCGCCATTTAAAACCATAATTATAGGTTCTTTAATGTATGGATAAAGATTAAACCATTGGTTAAACTGCCCCGGAGGAAGATCATTTTCTGGAGTTAATATCCAGGTAGTTGATAAATCCCAGAATGGCTGATCGAATAACAAATAAACTTTGTCTAAAGTCCCCATTCCGAGTCGATCGATAGCTCGCTGCTTATTTTTGGGCAATACAGGATTGAACTTGATATCTCCTCTTTTTAGTACACCAAGGGGGACTGTTACCAAAACCGCATCAAAAGATTGATTATTAATTTTCTCAAAACCCAGTGTCACCCCTTTTTGACTTGTCGAAATTTCCTTAACCAGTGTATTCAATTTAATCTTGTAGTCACCCTTGAAGGCTGCCAAAATACCTGCGTATCCATCTGGGAATATGACATCGGGGCCGTCGTAGTCATTCACGAAGAGATAAGCCCACTGATTGATTCGATCTTCATTTGTTCCAGCCGTGTGCTGGATGCTAACAACATTTTCCAACCATCCTGGGGCATCACTGTCCCTAATTTTACGCCCACCACGTCCTCGAATAATGTAATCCTCTTTTTCCGTTTGGATAAGTCGCTGACCTAGCCCCTCGGCCAAATCCACAAGGGGGTTTCCGTTTATTCCATGAATCCAACTAGCTCCCAGTTCCAATGGTACTCCCAGTCGATCATCTGTCCATATCCGTCCCCCAATGCGATCGCGTGCTTCAAACAAAGTCACTTCTCGACCATTTGTGGAAAGTTTATGTGCTGAGGCAAGGCCGCTCATTCCTGCACCAATAATTGCAATCCTATCAGCACTACCTTGCAAAATTGAGTTAGCAGCCCGAAGCCCAGATTCGTAGGCAGCATGAACTGTACTGTTGTAGTTTGGAAAAGTAGCTTCACCAGCAAAAAATATCTTCTTGTCAATGGGCTGCTCCAGGGCACGAATGTCACTCCGCGAAGCTCCCTTTGGGATGTATGAATATGAGCCGTATGTGTAGCGATCGCGACTCCAATTAGTTCGGATGTAGCCCAGAAGCTTTTGATTTTTTGCCTGAAAACTGTGCCAGGGCAAGAAACTCAAAAGTAAGCTACTTGTAATTCCATGTAATAATAATCGTCGATTCATCTTTAGCTAGATTTATCAAAGGATCGTTAGTTACTTTAGCCTAAATTTGATAAATATTAAGTGTAGTAAAAAAAGTGTTTGGGGAAGGGTAGAGCGATCGCTTATCTGCTATAATTTTCCTTATTTCGATTCCACAAAATTCTCAATCTGTCGAACTACTGATTAGAGAGCTACAAAAAGTCAGCATTTTCATTAGTTGGCACTAAAATGCAACTTCTCTAGTTTTCAGCCAAGCTAGTTATTTGGTATAAATATAATAAAGTTGAAAGAGAGTTTAGATGATAAGATTGCTCTTTAGGCTAATATGAATGATTTTTAAGTCTGACATTCTAGATTAGTAACAAAATAACTATATCCCCTAAGTAAAAATGTTAACTATTGGAACACAAAAAAGCGATCGAATTAGCACAATTACTAATACAACTTGGGCTGAATATATTAGTTTAGATTTGCCCAGTAAACGAGTCTCATTTCGCAATGGAGTTATTACTATCGTGTCCCCTGGACGTAACCATGAATTGATTGGTGATTATATCAGGTTGATTATTTTGGCGTATTGTCGTAATCTTAATATTCCTATTTTCACCTTTAATCAAACTACTCTTAAAGAAGAAGGAAAAGAAGGGAAAGAACCTGATGTAGCTTACTGTTTTGAAATAGACAAAGACAAGCCAGATTTGGCAGTAGAAATAAATCTAACATCAGGTAGTATAGACGATTTAACTAAATATCAATACTTAAAAATTCCTGAAGTTTGGCTATGGGAAAACAATAAAGTTAGATTCTTTGTTTATCGTGATTCAGGATATTTAGAACTAACAATGAGCAATTCTCTGCCTAACTTAAACAGCGATCGCGTAACAACAATTGTCAATAGTTGTTTTGGTAAAAGTGTTTTAGAAGTAGAAAATTATTTCCCTGTAGGGGCGGTTCGCGAACCGCCCCTACATTAATTAAAAAATCACAAAAATGAACCAAAATGATGATTTTTTTACTATCATAATTGATAAACACAAAAGTTATCGCTGCCATAAAAAATTCTGATGGCGAGATTAATTTAAACTTAGAGCAGGAAGTCTAAATAGCAATATTTAGAATCGCCATCGCTTTAGTGTGGGGAGTACGTCAAAGTTCTAAAAGAAACTTCATTAGTATTAGGATTATAAAGAGTATAGGTAGCATTTCCGGGCAAACTTCCCACATTACCTACCCCTATAACCTGAAGGGATGTCCTCAAAGTTTGAGTAGATGATGTTGTTTCAATAGCACCCACTTCAGCTCCCAATTTTGTCACCCCACTACTCACCGAACCATTTTCCAACTGATATTTAAAAGCTAAACCAGACCGACCACAAAATAAATTATTAACGCCAAAACGCATTAATCTATCTAACATTTGTATAGGTGGAGTATCGGGAGTCAATTTATCACTTACCCCCAGAGTGCTGCCATGAATTAATAAACAGTCAAGTTCAGAAAAACCAAAAGGCAAATTTCTCAACCATTCTACTGTTTCTCTATCCACATTATCCCATAATATTTTCACACTATCCATGCCATATTCTTCTATTAATTCTGTCGGTTCATTTATCGAAGTTAATCCATGTAAAATCAAACTTTGTTCTTCCCAACATCCTGTACACACTTGGGGTATAAGTTCATTTTTTTTGGGATAACGTACTCGCTCTACTAATTTTTTGCAATCTATATTTAGCCCGACTAAATCGCCTAAAATATATAAAGCTTCCACATAATATTTCTGCTGTTTAATATCAGCAAGTACCGCTTCATAAGCTGTGATGTTTCCTTCGATTCCAGTTAAAATTGCCCAATAATTCATATAATTTTTTGCTTTTTTTAGGTTCTATAAAGTGAGATTAATTAGGGTTTTCTGAAAAAGTCTTTTAGTAGGGGTAGGAGACAGGAGACAGGAGACAGGAGACATGGGAATTTAGAGGAGGTAGGAGTAAGAATTGTCTTTAGTTTTCATCAGTCATAAAAAAATAATACCTGTTTGAAAAAATATTGCTACATTGCTTGGTTATAAGTTTTAGGTAGTAGGTGGACTTTCATTAATGGATAATTGATAATTACCTCTGGTTAAAACCATTATTGATTGAATATAAGGAAATATTATTTCTTTTTTTTCCCTTAAAAGGGGAGGCTTTAAACCTGAATTATTAATTAGGGTTTTCTGAAAAATAATGAAAGTGTTTACAGATAAATATTTTGGCATTTTTAAGTCTCCAAAAAGTGCGCTTATTTGAGTTTAAAAGCCTCAAAAAGTTAGTATTAACAGCAAGATTTGGACAGAGAAATTGAGGAATAATTCTAACTCCTGCCTTCTCACTCATTCCCTATTTCTCCTGTCTCCTGTCTCCTGACTCCTACCCTTACTCATAAGACTTCTTCAGCAAACCCTAATTATTACTTATCTTTCACAAATATGAGTAGGGTCATCAGCTTTTTCAGCAAACTCTAAACCCCTAGCCAAACGCCAAGCAAAAATTTCCGGCAACCCCTTATTAACTATAGCTTCACAAGTAAGTTGATAATTGTATGGAATCTCTCGAATATTTACTTCTCCTGTTTCATTGTCATAAATAACATAGGTAGCATTCGGTCTGCCATGACGAGGTTCTCCTACAGAACCAACATTAACAATTTTTTTCAGAGGAGCAATACAACTGTTTGACTCTAAATTTTCCCTCCCCAAACTACTAACTTTAACTAATAATTGACCAGCATCAAGAGTCCGAACATAAGGCACATGAGTATGACCGCAAAACAATACATCAGCACCACTACTTAAGACTCTTTCAACTGCTAAAAATCCATCTAAATCTGGCAATAAATATTCATGGTTACTATGAGGACTACCATGAACAAAACACATATTTTCCTCCTTCAAACTATGAGGTAAAGATGCTAAATATTCTCGCGTTTCTGGATGAATTTCTCGATCGGTCCATTCGTGGGCTAACTTGCCACGTTTCTCTGCTAATAAAGAAGGATAACTACATTCACAAGAATTTAATCCCTCCACAATATCCTCATCCCAACAACCTAAAACTGTGGGAATATCTAAACTGCGAATTTGCTCGACAACTGCGTTAGGATGGGGACCATAACCAACCAAATCTCCCACACAGAAAATTTTCTCTGCTTTCTGTTTTTCTATATCTATTAATACAGCATTTAAAGCTTCGTAGTTGCCATGAATGCAAGACATAACTGCAATTTTCATACTAATTCTTCCTCTTTCATTAATGGAATTCAAAAGTCAAAAGTCAAAAGTCAAAAGTAATATTTTAACGAAATTCAAAAGTCAAAAGTCAAAAGTAATATTTTATAGCTCAAAACTTTGATAATTCAGTTTCACCGAATTTAAAAATCCAAAGTAATATTTTATAGCTCAAAATTTTGATGTTTTAGTAATTTCAGGAAATTATTCGACATCTAAGGAAATATTATTTCTTTTTTTTCCCTTGAAAAAGGAGGCTTTTAACCAGAATTATTTAATTATTATAGCAATTTTACCAGGCGCGTGAGGTACAAAATTTTAGTAACACAAGCATCCTGCTTGTTACAGCATTGAAGGCTGAACTGGAAATAACTATACCTCATCATCCTCAAAAGTGCTTTAATTAATAATTATCCATTGTTTCTTTTACTTGTTGTTGATAAGCTAAAATTGCCGCATCGGGCAAACAACAATCTTGTAAAGTTTCTGCCAAAGCTTTTTGATTTAAGTTATTACCAAAAACCTCAATTCCACTAAAACGTTCTGGTCTACCTTCTAGCCATCTTGGTAAATTTAATTCTTGATATTCAGTCTCTTTTCCTAGTACAAAATCAAAGTACAAAGCACGTCCGTCAGCAATATCAAAAATTGCTTTGGCACGCATAATTTGACCATAAGCTCCAGCGGTTAATTCTTCATACCAAAAAACATCTAAACTTGCCGGATCAATGACTTGCCCCTGGGTGGGAGATCGCCAGATTTGACAGTTATTAATATTGCTATCAATAGCACATCCTTCTACAGTTTGGTTCGCCCACTGATGCCATTCGCTATTTTTTGTTCCTGGTGGGATAATGGCAATACGACTGCTAGGAATGGTATCGAGCAGCGATGACATTGCATTTAGTTCTAAATAAAATCCTAATTCGATAAAAGCAACTGCACCATTAGCAAGATATTCTATGAGTTGTGACTCTTGAGCATCAGTAATAATTTTTAGATTGGGGAAATCTGTAGCAAGGCAGGTTTGGTCAATGGGAACATTGCCGGTACCGGGGCTGAAATAAACAGCAGGACTATCTTTCGGGATTTGTTCCCGAATAAAACTTGTTTTGCCGACTCCCGGTAAACCCGCTACTACAGTGATTATAGGTTTTGACATTTTTCTTCCATAACTCAACTTTTTAATGCTGATACGATACGGCCACTTGCCATCCTTGCTCCCGATAGGTTTCTGGCGACAGGTCCTACTTGCAAAGCAGCTAGTCCACCCATGATAAATAGTTCGCAACCAGACCAGCGCAAATATTCATCTAATACTGGCAACCCATTGACTATTTCCACAGGGTGAGTATGCAATACTTCTTTTAAGATAGGTTGTTGTGTGACATCAAGTCTTGTACCTGTTGCTAACCAGATATGATCGCCCTCCCACGTCATTCCATCATCACATTTTAGTTGCCAGCGATCGCCGACAAACTCGGCACTTACTACCTGACATTCCTCAAAAATAGATAACTCGTCTTGGTGTTGGTAACGGCGCAACTGAGTCATAACTGCTGGTGTCATGGAACCGCCATCTCGTGCTTGTTGAATTAATTGCCATCGTTTCTGCCAGTTAGTTTCGGCGCTAAAAGCTTTTAAATATTTTGGACCTAACCAACCGGGTTCCGCATCAAATAGTTTTTCTTTGAGGTGACGTCTTACCATCAAGGTTACGTTTGCGCCTCTTTTTAAGGCTCCCACTGCTAAGTGACCGCTAGTTAATCCCCCACCGATAATTAGCACTTTTTCTCCTCTGAGTCGCAAACCTCGCAAGTCTACTTGGTGGGAGTGACAAAGGCGTTCGTTTGGATAGGGGGTGGGAATTTTTTTCACCCATTCTGGAAGTTGAGGTTTGCCCCCACCATTGGCCATGATTACTTGACGAGCTATGGTTGAGTTGCCATCATCCAGTTCGACTCGAAACTGAGGGTTCCCTTGGTAGGTTATAGGAGCAATGTTTGTCACTGATGCTTTGTATACTTTGTCTTCTAACTGCCAGCGACTAACTATATCTTGGGAAAATTCTTGAAATAGTTTTGTTCCAGGTAGGTCGTAGGGAGGGAATAGTTCGTTTGGGCGATTTTCCGCAAACCGACGCAGAGAATAGGGGTCTGGGTCTGGGTGGTGAACGGCAGGCGAGCGCAAGTGGGGTATTTCTTGGGCTGCAAACTGTTGTCCCCACTGACTCATCCAAGTGGCACTGGGGTCAAATACTGTGATTTTATGGCGATACTTTTTTCGTTTTTGCAGCAGATGAGTTACCAAAGTTAGGGCGTGGGGTCCTGCACCTACAATGGCAATGTTGGTTTGTATTGGTAAGGACATGGAATTAAAGAACAATAATTATAAGAATGATTATCATTCTCATTTTAATTATATATTATAGCTGTAACGGCTAGCAAACAAGATTTTTCCTAGGTCATGCTGCGCGAACAGCTCACATTAACTACAAATAAGCTGCAAGATTTTTGATGTCTAGATTACAAGCTTTTAAATACATCTTGTTTCAAATGTATAGACAAATATTCACAGCTGTATAGACAAATATTCACAGCCAATATTCAGTCTACAAGGGCAGAGTATTGCTACTACTCTGCCCATAACATAATTTTTCAATCCCAAAATATATTTAGGAGTATATTATTACAGCAATTAGTTTGAGGATTTATTATCTGAAATGACTCAAGACATTTTGAGCTTTTTATACAATTTATTTATCAAATATTTTGCTAGTTTTTTCGACGCTATAAGGGCATCAACATTATTATTAATTAAACTATAGCAATCCGCGCATAGGTTGCGGGTAATTAAAAAGTAAATAAAAAAACTAAAACTCTTACCTGTTCCCTGTTCCCAGTTAAGTGTTCCCTAAAAAGCAGTAAGATTTTTGACAAGAATAAAATAGCATTGCTATACTAATTACGATACAGCAAATTCCAAGCATAATAAGTACAAATATTAATGGTAAAACCTTTGCACTTCAGGCATCTTGCCTTTAATAAACCTTAATCAGATGAAATATGCTGTAATCTCTATTAGATTAACTCTTGATGTAGCTAGATAATGTTGTAATTATTTAGATTTAAAACCTTTGAGTCTAAAATTTTGGCAAATTTATTATGGTGTTTTCTATATACTTTACAGGAAAAATAGTTATGTAAATTGCCTAGTTAATAGATATTTTAAAAATTAACAATATAAGTAGATAATAAAGTCATTAATGTTTAATATATAGAGAGTATATTTACTGGAGAGTACAAAGTTATGCTAAAAAATGATTTGCTTATCTGACTGAAAGTATTACTGAAAAAGGCTTACAGCATCTAAAGTTCGTTTGGGGAAAATTTCTAACCTTGAGATCCCTAAAAGCCTTAGATAGCAATAGTTATTCCAAGAACTTTGCACTGTCTAGTATATTTATTCAATATAAATTAAACATTAATGAAGTAAAAAAATACTTTTATATATATTATTGACAAGAGAAAGCACCTCAATTAGGGATAAAACGTAGTTTTACTATCAAAAAGGCACTTAATTGGAAATTATCTGGCGGAGAATTGGGCTAAAAGACTATATAGCACTACGCATTAAGGTTAATTAAGGTTAGGACATTTCTAAATCTTGAAACCTTTTGACAGTTTATTATTCCCTATTCCCTAGCGTTACGCGCTATAATACTTTATCTGTCAAGGTTATAGGCTATTTGCAGTTAATGTGAGCCGTTTGCGTAGCATGACCCAGGAAAAATTCTGTTTGTGAGTTGGGAAGCAAATAATCTAAGCCTATTTGCAAATCGTATGAGAAAAATTCAACTAATATCATATACTTGCAAATGCGTCAAATCAGTATATGGATGACTTAGAAAAATTAGATCGTCATCCCTAAATCAAAATGAGGCGATCGCCTGTCTAAACAACCAAATAATAAGTATTTCAGGCTTTAAAATCTTTTTAGGTAATAAACTCCCTTGGATTATTCTTCGTTTATCTTATCATCTAAAAGCTGAAACTATTGAAATTGTGTTGGCTATTTTAGGAAATTTTTGCAATTTTTTGTCAGAGATTGATGACAAAATTGAAAAATTTAAAACTAGAAGTAGAAATTGATAATTAAAACTTTTAATTCTGGCGATCGCTGAAATTAAGGAATGTTGACCAAAAAAAATTCTGAGATTCTATGACTCCTGTAGAGGCGAATGGCCATTCGCCCCTAGGACTCCTAGATAGACTTATCTAACTTTTGAGATGGCAGATGGTATTATTTACAGACCGAGACGTTTTTTGTCTGTTCACGATAAAATCGCTCAATAATAATATCTGCCTGTTCGTCTGAATGCATATTGCTTGGCTTGGAAAAAAATATCCTTTTTGTGGCAACGTCACCTACTCCAGAGAAATAACTAATGCTCTGTTGGATAGAGGCTATCAGGTAAGCTTCCTCCACTTTGCGACTGAAGATAGTCAACCTGACAAATGGCCAAAGTTTCAGGAAGTGTCTCTACCTTGTATCTATAAATCTCAGGTTTACACCATACCTAGTCTTAAATCTAGCAAAGTCTTAAGTCAGGCTCTACAGAAACTTAAGCCAGATATTGTTCACGCATCTCTTACCCTCTCTCCTCTAGATTTTTTGTTGCCGGAAATTTGTGAAGAGTTGAATATTCCTTTAGTAGCAACTTTTCATGCCCAGTTTGATAGTAAACCACGGAATATTAAATCTGGAACCCAATTTTTAGCGTATCAATTCTATGCTCCTTTTCTAGCAAATTATGACCGAGTGATTATTTTTTCAGAAATACAGAAAGATTTATTCATTAAATTGGGGGTTCCGGGCAAAAAAGTGGCAGTTATTCCTAATGGGGTAGATGTGGATAAGTATTCTCCTGGAGTTTCTAGTCTAAAGACTGAGTTAAATGCTCGCCGTGTGTTTCTATATTTGGGTCGTATTTCTACAGAGAAAAATGTTGAATCTCTGCTCAAAGCTTGGAAACATTCGGATATGACTAATGATAGTTGTTTGGCGATTGTTGGAGATGGGCCATTAGTTCCTTCTTTGCAAATGTTTTATCGGGATGTTAAGGGAGTGAGTTGGTTTGGGTATGTGAGTGATGAGCAACGACGAATAGAAATTTTGCGTGGAGCTGATGTATTTATTTTACCTTCTTTAGTAGAGGGTTTGTCTTTGGCTTTATTGGAGGCAATGTCTTCTGGCTTAGCTTGTGTAGCTACAGATGCGGGTGCTGATGGTGAGGTTTTGGAAAAGGGAGCAGGCATAATTTTAAATACTCATAATGTGACTAGCCAATTACAAACTTTATTGCCTGTATTTAGGGATCATCCTGAATTAAATATTCTTTTGGGGCAAAAAGCTCGGCAAAGGGTTTTGGAGCGTTACACTCTGAGTCGAAATATTACTCAATTGGAAATGCTTTATGCTGAAGTTGTAAGAGAAAGAAATCCTTTAAGTAGTTTGATTTAAGGAAGAAGGCTTTGGTTATTGAGGAGAGAAGGAAGAAGGAAAATTTTCACCATCCGGTGCGGGAGCTTCAGCAAATGAAACGGCTATTTCTCTATAAAGATATGGGGAAGGGAAAAATTTTCATCATCCGGCGCGGGAGCTTCAGCAAATGAAATGACTATTTCTCTATAAAGTTCTCTATAAAGATATGGGGAAGGGAAAAATTTTCACCATCCGGCGTAGGAGCTTCAGCAAATGAAACGACTATTTCTCTATAAGGATATGGGGAAGAGAAAAATTTTCACCATCCGGCGCGAGAGCTTCAGCAAATGAAACGGCTATTGAAACGATTATTTCTCTATCAAGTATGGGAAAGAGAAAAAATTTCATCCTCCACCTCCGGGAGCTTCAGTCAATGAAATCACTATTGCTCCATACGCAATAGAAGGAGAAAAATTTCATCCTCCACCTCCGGGAGCTTAAGGAAATGAAAAAAATCTCGCGCCATCGGTAAAACTTTCAGGGTGTTCAGCATTTTTCATAATTCATAATTCATAATTATCGATTATGGATTATCAATTATCAATCTTATCTTATTTTTTGGAAATACTCTCTAATTACTTCTATTCCTTAAACTCAGTTTCTTGTTTGGGTGCGTAAGTCCTGTTAAATTTATTGATGCTCAACTACTTAGTAAGTCAAAAGGAGCAATTCTAAAGTATGGAGCAAAAAGTCTCTTCCTTTATGATCTGAGTATTAGAATCTTTTGTCTTATCATCATTAATAATTCTAATACCAAGCAACTTTTTGTCTAAGCATTCAGCTCTCAGCAATAAAAATGAGTTAAGCAAATATTTGCTTAACTTCTCCTAGATTTTCAACTATTTGAAGCACAAGAGCAACGAAATTCACTTGTTAATAAAGGTAATAAAGCTGATAGCTGATAGCTGACTGCTGAATGCTGAATGCTTAACTTCAAAAAAACTAATGAAAAGTAGGACGATGCATAATTAAACTCATAAACTCTTGACGAGTTTTCACATCATCAGCAAAAACACCACGCATAGCGCTAGTAGTTGTCCAAGAACCTGGTTTTTCTACTCCACGCATTACCATACACATATGAGTTGCTTCAACAACTACAGCAACACCTAAAGGTTTAAGTAATCCTTGAAGTGCATCAGCTATTTGTGCTGTTAGACGTTCTTGTACCTGTAAACGTCGGGCATACATTTCACAAATTCGAGCAATTTTTGATAGTCCAATTACTTTTCCATTGGGAATATATGCTACATGAGCGCGACCAAGAATAGGCAAAATATGATGCTCGCAAGAACTAAAAAGATCGATATCTCTAACTAAAACCATCTCTGAGACATCTTCATTAAAAACAGCTCCATTCAGCAATTCATCTAGAGATTGATGATAACCTGAAGTGAGATATTTTAGCGCTTTTACCACCCGCTTAGGAGTATCTAATAATCCTTCCCGATCCGGATTTTCTCCTAATCCTATTAATAAAGTTCTCACCGCTTGAATCATTTCAGCTTCTGTAACAGGAGGCTGAGATTTTGTTTTCAAGTCATCAGTAGAAACAAAATCTGGAACTGTTGGTAAAGTCATAATTGAAAGGCTTTAAGCTTAATATTTTTGTTGAACAGTTTGGCAGATATTTTCCCACATAAAATTCAGATTAATTATGAGGATTATTATCTGTATTTCCCTGATAATAGCCACTCTTAATTTATCACATAGTTAGACAATTTGTTAAACTTTGTTGAATCATTAATGGATTCAAGTCTCGTCCAATCAAGACTAACTGATTTGCCGGAGTAGTTAACCATTGCTCTACTTGCAGATCATACCGTTTACCACTCAATTGAAATATATGTTTTAATTCACTTTCTTGAAACCAAAGAATCCCTTTTGCTCTAAATATATTCTCAGGTAATTCCTCTAGAAAATTATGTTGAAACTTTAGCATTGAAAAAGGTCTTTCACTTCGGAATGAAATAGATGTAAAACCATCATTTATAAGATGATTTTTAGTTTTTCTTTGTAGTTCATACTGATAATTCTTGTCTTCTATCAAATAAGGTTGAAGCTTAGATAAATTTACATCTAGAATTAAGTAGAACGGTATCTTGCTGTACTCACTTCTCAAAATCCTAGCTGCATTATTTATAGTTTTAATATAAGACTCTAAATAATCTACTCGATCTTGGGATACTAAATCTATTTTATTAAGTAAAATAATATCCCCATAAGCAATCTGTTTAAGAGCTGCCTCACTATCAAAATGGTCTGGTGTAAAATTTTCACAATCCACTAAAGTCAGTACAGAATCCAAGTAAGTTAAATCTTTCAAATCTGTACCCAAGAAAGTTAACATAATTGGCAAAGGATCTGCTAAACCAGTAGTTTCTATAATTAAATAATCAATTTTTTCATCCCGTTCTAAAATTTGGTAGACTGCATCTACTAATCCTTCATTGATAGTACAACAAATACAGCCATTGCTAAGTTCTAGCATATTGTCATCAATATCTACTAATAACTGACTATCTATATTAATGTCACCAAATTCATTAACCAATATTGCCACTTTTAAATTCTGCTTATTATGCAAAATTTGATTTATTAGGGTTGTTTTACCACTGCCTAAAAATCCAGTAATAATAGTAACTGGCATCCCTCTTTTAGGAATATCTAATTGTAGTGAATTATTCATTGATTGCTAAATTCATTGACGAAGACAGCTACTCTTAAATCTTGTTTATTTTGAAGAATAAAATTGAGTAAGTTCGTTTTGTCACTAACAAGAAAACCAGTCATAATGAGTCGATTTTCCTTATGTACAGTCATTACTAACTACCTGGGAAGTTGTTATTTCTAGTTGACTTAAGAGATTCTGTGGGCTGAATTCCTTGAATTATGGCCATTTAACTTATGAAATAATTATGATAATCATTATCATAATCAAAATCTTACACCTGGTCAATGGATAGAGAAGGAAAATTTTCAGCATCCGGCGCGGGAGCTTCAGCAAATGAAATGACTATTTCTATATTTAA
>NZ_JBNHEP010000172.1:24468-49693 GCF_050015995.1 Dapis brunnea BLCC-M229
CTTCAGCAAATGAAATGACTATTTCTATATTTAAGTATTGGGAAGAGAAAAATTTCAGCATCCGGCGCGGGAGCTTCAGCAAATGAAATGACTATTTCTATATTTAAGTATTGGGAAGAGAAAAATTTTCAGCATCCGGCGCGGGAGCTTAATAAAATGAAAAAAACTCGCGCCAACTGAGTAATAATTCCCTTCGGCATAAATTCGTAAGTGTACCGTAGAATCAGATTATAATTTTCATCCCAGTCATATTCTGGTTTAGCTGGTGTTAGTAATTGAGTCGCAACATAGGTATTATAAGTATGAGGAATTTGATAACAGAGTTGAAATTTAATAATTAATTGTAGTAGCTCGTCGTGCATATTGGCATATATTGATTCATGCCAAATATCGACTAAATCATCTTTAGTAAATTTGCCAAAATTATCATAAACTTTGGGATTATCTAAAGCTTTATAAACTGCTGCCGTTCCCCATTCTGGTTTGAGAATAACTGTTTTATTTAACAACGGATATTCCCGAAAATACAGAGTTTCAGTTAAACGCTCTTGATAAGCATACATATTATTTTTACCATTCTGAACTAGGTAAGCGATCGTCTCAACAGAATCTAATTTATTTCTTTCCAAAGTCTTTATCTATAAAATTTTCCCCCCGTCTCACAATATTACCTCCATTAGCATAACAACCATTACAATGAATATCAAAAAGTTCTGCAAAGCTAATTTTTTCTAGAGATATCCTGATTAAAAAGACTATCCCAAAAAGTTTTCACCTTACTCATTATCCCTTCAGAATGCCAATTATTTTTTGCCTCTTCCAATACATAACCAGATACAGTTTCTATCTCCGTTTCTGTTAAACGATCTTGATAAGCAGACATATTATTTTTACCATTTTTAACAAGGTAAGCGATCGCCTCAACAGAATCTAATTTATTTCTTTCCAAAGTCTCTATTTTTAAATTTTTCCCCCGTCTGACAATATTCCCTCCATTAGCATGACAACCTACACAATTAATCTGAAAAAGTTCCGCACCTTTTGTTGTTTCGACTCCTAATGCAGTCGGCATTTTCATAACATTGAACAATATAAATATTAATAAGCAAGCTGTAATTATTTTTTTCATTTTTCCTTTGTAAATTCAATTATACTTTACATCTAAGCTATTCGTATTGGTGTAATTATATCGAGAATCGGAAGGGAATACAAAGGATACATCTCATAACTTCTTTCCTATTCCCTGCGCCCTAAAAACGATAAGTTTTTGGCTTTCTTAAAATTTGAGATTTACCCAACACAAATTAGAGGTATTATTACTAACTTCTGAATTCTGAATTCTGACTTCTGACTTCTAAATTAGTCAATCTTTGCTTCAACACACCTGCTAAACCCGCTATTGGTACCTTCATTTGTTCGCCAGTTCTTAAATCTTTTAAACTACACATATTAGCTGCTGCTTCCTCCGAACCAATAATTATACAAAAAGGAATCTTTTGCTTATCAGCTTGTTGTAATTGTTTTCCAACTCCACGACTATCAAAACTTGTTATTACATTCATTCCACTCTGACGTAACTTTTGAGAAACATCTAAATAAGTTGCCATTAAATCTGACTGCATATTCACAACCATAACTGTTGCTGGAGTCGGGGCAAAACATTCTAAAATACCTGCCTTTAATAAACGACTCATCAATCTAGTTAAACCAATAGAAATACCAACTCCTGGCATTTTTTCCCCAATAAACATTCCCACTAATTCTTCATATCTACCTCCAGAGCAAATACTTCCTAAAGCTTCATGTCCGAGCAAAGTAGTTTCATAAACTGTACCCGTATAATAATCTAATCCTCTAGCTATTGATAAATCAATACAAAAACGTTGCTCCGAAACTCCTAAATTTCGCACGCCAGAAATTACTGTTTCTAATTCATAAATTCCCTGACTCAAAACCTCAAAATTATCCAAAGTTTCTGTCATACTTTTAAGCTTATCTAAAACATCATCAACCGTACCTTTTATTTTAGTAAAATCCCAAATTTTTCCTACTTGCTCTTCAGACAGAGAAATTTCTCCTAAAGCTTTTTTGACTTTTGCTTCTCCCACTTTTTCAGCAGTATCAACAATCCGAATACAAGACACAATATTCTCTGCTGCGACTCCCACAGATGCAAAAAAACCAGTTAGAACCTTGCGGTTATTAATCCTTATCAAAAAATCTCCAATATTAACATTTTCAAATATTTCAGCAATAATCGCCGGAATTTGTGCATCATATAATAGACTTAATTTTCCTCTACCAACAACATCAATATCGCATTGTCTAAACTGACGAAAACGACCATCTTTTGCCCGTTCTCCTCGAAAAACAGCATCCATTTGATAACGAGCAAAAGGGAAATTCAAATCATTCAAATGCCGAGCAATATAAGCAGCCAAAGGAACAGTTTGGTCGAACTTTAACGCCCTTTCTTCCGAACCAGTATCTCCAGCTTTTTCTTTTTCTTCTTGACGATTTGGAGGTAGAATTGGAGATAAACCATAAACAATATTATCCCCTTGATTTCCTTTTGCTTGTAAAACTTCTAAACGTTCAACTGCTGGAGTTTCAATAGGTGTAAATCCGTAGCGTTCAAACACTTGACGAATTGTATCCATTAAATAATTTTCCAATCGTTTTTCACCAGGGAGAAACTCTGGAAATCCACTAGGACAACTATAATTAATTTTATCTACTTTTGCCATTTTTATTATTTACCTCAGATATTTTTCTATGATGAATTTATTTATGTCTAAATTACTTATTTAGCTCTTAACATATTTATTGATTATCATATTTATTGATTATCAAAAAAACAAAAATATGGTAGAAAAAATGTTTTTTATCATACATATAAATTACGAACATTACAATGAAAAATCAACATTTAATCTGACATAATTTTCAAGTTTATTCTCCCTATTCACTTTTTCCTTATTTTTGATATTTTATCTGCTTTTACCATTATTTACTTCAGATATTTTTCTATGATGAATTTATTTATGTCTAAATTTAATTACAGCGTTGCTGATTATAGGTATGATTTGATAATTTTGGATTGTTTTAACTACTTGTTAATATTAACTGTTCCCTCCATACCTGTTCCCTGTTCCCTATTACCTATAAACTTACTTTCATACCTTAATTCAGCAATGCCTAAATTACTTATTGGGACTTAAAAAAAACAGAACCATAAAACAGGCTAAAATATAGATGGGGATAAGATTTTCGTCAAAAAGGTATAAATCCTAAATTATATAATGTCCGCTTGAATAGTTATATTTTGGTGAAAGTAAGGCAGAAGGCAGAAGGTTTTTTGCCCATTTTGATCTTATTTTATACACGGTCCGATGCTACCAGACATTATATTATCAATGGTTATAGGCATTTTTATAGTGTCAATGTAATTCCCTTATCTAAACTAATTTTAAGGCACTTTTTGTACTGTAAAATGTCTAAATACCACTATAGCAATCCGCGCATAGGTTGCGGGTAATCAAAAAGTAAATAAAAAAACTGAAACTCTTACCTGTTTCCTGTTCCCAGTTAAGTGTTCCCTAAAAAGCAGTAAAATTTTTGACAGGAATAAAATAGGATTGCTATATTTAGCTCTTAGCAGTTTGATTACCAAAAAAAACAATCATTATGGAAGGATAAATATTTTTTAACACATAAATTTAGAATAAAAAATCAATATTTAATCTTACCTAATTTTAGGATTTATTTTTCCTAGCTACTTCTTATTTTTTCCTTCTTCCTTCTTTCTGATTTTTTACTTCTTATTCCCGCCAAAAAAACCTCCGAATAAACCACCGCCTTTATCCGTTTTATTTTCTTTCTTTTCAGTTTTAGCAGTAACTTTCCCAGTTTTTTTATTAGTAGTATTAACAGTTACAGCTTGTTCTAATAACTTTTTAACTTCTAATGCTTTCGGCTCTTTAGGATTTAAAGATAAAGCTTTTTTTACTTGAATTTTTGCCATTGTGCCTTGATTTTGCTGTAAGTAACACAATCCTAATAAAGCATGACAACGACTATGATTTGGTTCTATTTTTAAAGCACCTTTTAACTCCAAAATTGCCTTAGCATAATTTTTAGTAGATATCAAACTTTCCGCCCGACTACAAGCTTGCTCCACCAGAGAATTTTGAGGTTTAGATTTTACCGTTGTAGATTTTTCTTGATTGACAGAAGGTTTAACTCGTGGTGGAGGTGGCGGTGTCACAACTCCACTTCTAGATTCTTTCCGCAGTAGATAAGCTAAGTTTAGCTCACTAATTTCTCCAATAATTTCTAAAGTATTATCTAAAGATTCATACTGGCGATCGCTCAACTCCTGTAGAGCAACCTTATATATTTCTAGGTAATCTCCCCCTTTAGCAATTTGTTTAGCAGTATTAGTAGTAAACTCAATCTGACTACGTTGTTGAGTAACAGTATTACCTAGTTTATTGAGGATAACAAAAAGTTCAGCGCGATCGCTTTCCTTAGAAAACTTATTATAAGCTGGACTTACCAGTTTAGATAACAACTGATTAGCAAATTCTTTATCCGTCTCATTTTCAAAAGGACAGGTATCAGGATGTAAACGACGCGCCACCCGCATATACCGTTTCCTAATCTCAGGAAACTTTGCATCTAGAGAAACCCCTAAAATTGCATGATGGTCTGTAAAATCAAATTTGAACAATCCTTCTGTAAATCTAAACATAATAAAGACTCCTACTTACCGAAATTTCAGAAAATCTAATTTAATCAGTTCTCCTGGATAGTAATGGTAAAGATATATATTTTTTAATTTCTTCCCACAAGGACCACACGGACCACACTCTTCCTACAATTACTATGCACCACCACCATTTAATCTATCAGTGCTATCCCAATAAGCTAGAGGTGGAGTTTCAACCAAAGCTTGACTCATCAAATCATGAATTTTGCCATTAGTAGCTAAAATTCTGCCCGACTTTAGATCGAGAGGACCATTATTGTAAGCCGTAACTTTTCCTCCTGCTTCCTCCAGTACGACTATACCAGCAGCCACATCCCAAGGAGACAAACCCCTTTCCCAATAACCATCTGCACGACCACAGGCAATGGAAGACAAATCTAGAGCAGCAGAACCCGAACGTCTCACCCCTTGAGCTAAATGACACATTTGGCAAAATTCCTTATAGTTATTATCCGTTGTTTCCCGTCGATCATAGGCAAAACCCGTAATAACTAAACTTTTTTCTAACCTAGTAGTTTGAGAAACAGAAATTAGCTGACGGTTTCGAGTTGCTCCCAACCCTTTAGCAGCAAGAAACAATTCATCAAGAATAGGATTAAATACTGCCCCCACCTGTGGGACTCCATCAATTAATAATCCCACCGAGGATGCTGAAAAAGGATATTGGTGAGCAAAATTAGTAGTACCATCCAAAGGGTCTATTGCCCACAGATATCTACTTGTTGTATTTCCCAACTCTCCCGACTCCTCAGCAAGAATACCGTGGTCTGGCAGATGTCGCTGTAAAACTTTAACGATCGCCTCTTCTGCTGCTTTGTCAGCCTCAGTTACCAAATTTCCTGGACTACCTTTTTCTTGAATATCTTGGAGATTACCCCAATAAGACATCAACTCAGCACCACCAGCAAGAGCAGCTTCAGTCGCAATATCCAATAAAAGTTCTAATTCCTCTATACTCATAAAAAATAATTAACTTGATTAATAGAAAACTTAAAACGAATAATCAACCCACAAAATTATTGTCGGAATAGGTTCTAGTAGCGCCTCTAGCTTCCTCAGTGTGGAAAAGTTTCAGCAAATATAGACCTCTCCCCTAACCCCTATCCTGCTCCGAGAAAGGAAAATTATCCTTCCCCTTCCATCCCAGGGAAGAGACCAAGATTTTCATTGTTTAAGATTTTGACTACGAAATTGTGCAGGAGTTTGACGCATTGGTCGATCTGGATTCCAAATACCTAGACCCATAAGTCTAGCTCTTTCTTGGGCATTAGTCAGACGTTCCATATATTTAGTATTAGGAAAATCTGGCTCTGCTAGAGCTAAACCTTCTTTTACCATATATTCATTGATTAGTTTCCCTCCGAGCCAAACATAAGCTAGTAGGCGATCAAATTTATCTTTCTCCTGGATATCAAACTCCAATAATGCTTCTTGGCCCAAAGTTAATTTTTCTAGTTGAATTCTTGCTTCTTGTCCCCAAGGTTTTTGTCTAATATCCGGGGCCTGAATGCCAATCAAGCGAATGGGTTTTAATAAAGGTACAGCAGCAGAACGGTCAGCTATTTCTATAGTTTGTCCACTAACAACTCTTTCTACCCTAGTAATTTGGCCTGAGGGTCGGTTTAGGTTTTGACAACTAGCCAACAATATACAGGCCATAAGTAGATAAATTATTTTAGTCTTCATCCAATGGCAGTCCAACTTGCACCTTTCCTTTGCCAAAGTAGCGGCCAAATTGGAGTTCATACACTTCATCTTCATCCTGTGTTTCTACGAATAGGTCAGAACGTGCATAACTGACACACAGAAGAGCATAACCCTGTTTTTGCAATTCTAGGGATAGCCCCATTGCTTCAGGTTGATAGATTTCGCCAGATATAACTCTAACTGCACAAGTAGTACAAGCACCATTACGGCAGGAAAATGGTAATTCGACTCCTTGGTTCTCAGCGCTGTGGAGAATGTAGCGGTCTTCAGGAACTTGGACTGTATAATTGGTGTTATTTTGGCGATCGTGTATATGAATCTGGTGATAAGAGGCCATAACATTTTTAGATTTTATGCTTATTTCTCACGATTTAGATATTAGTTTTTGATGACTAGACCAAAACGTGACTTATACTTAAATCTTATGTGATATAGGCCCAAAATCCAAGATCGAATTTTTTTGTCTGAGGGGGTTGCTAAATTTAGATTAGTTCTGCTAACATATTTTAATTGTGAGCAAATTTAAAATTAAATAATTTTGCTTCCTGGAGAGGTGGCCGAGTGGTTTAAGGCGCAGCACTGGAAATGCTGTTATGGGGTAACTCATACGGGGGTTCGAATCCCCCCCTCTCCGTTTTTTAAAGAAGTCAGAAGTCATAAGTCACAAGTTGTTTTTGTAACGAGGATTTTGATCGATATTCCAAAAACATTGTATGTGAGGTACGAATATTAACGTCCAAATCTCTATAGGCATCTTGCTAGCTACTAGTGTACCTGATTGAGATGAAATTCGTGATCAAACAAAGATTGAGTAATATTGTAGAGTAACAATTATAGCGCTTTTCATTAACATAGAACACAGAGATTTTGGCTTAAAGAAACTTATGCTGAGGGCAGAAAGAAAGAAGCGGTTCGACCCCGCGACGACAGCTCGCTTGCGGAACGCGCACCAAGAGAGGCAATGCTGACCAAGAGAGGCAGAAGTTTTGTAGTCAACATTTGGGAAAACCACTATAATTCATTAATGGATAATGGATAATTACCTATCCCTAAAACGGATTGGATTGACGCGGAGCGTGAAAATTTTTTCTTCTCAAAGGTAGATTGGAGGCTAGCAAGGAGACCTCGCCATCCCATCCTAGGTCATGCTCTGCAAACGACCGCTTGTTTATCCTTTAAAGGAGAGGCTTTTTACCTTAATTATTAGGTAAAGGATATCTAGAATAAATATTTCCAAAAAAGAATGTAGGAATGTTCCATGAAACATCCCTACAAAAATTACTTGATGAGCATAAATTGTATAGCAAAAGGGAGAAGGCATCCCCACTACTCACCTTTGAAAGCTATCCCTTATAAGGAACTCCTGAAAACCTTGTAGTCCGTGTGGTCCCTGTTGTCCGTGTAGTCCGTGTGGTCCGTAATAATTTTGTCTACAGTTCTCAAAAAAATGTACTTTTCAATACACTTTTTTCAGGAAAAAGCCTCTCAAAAGCTTATACATAACTTGTCTATGTTGTCAAATTTTATGTTAAGTAAAGATGTTTATAAAAAAAAGCTTTGAAGGGGGGAGGCAGAAGGAAAAATCTGGCTTTGTCTGGGTTTTAGGCTTTTGATGCGTCCGCGCCCTTTGCTTCGACTGCTATAATTAATTTTCATCAATTTTCTGTGGTGGAAATGTAAGAAAATTCCCCACTGCACCAATAGTCTGATATCTATTACCACGAAATTCAGTAGTATAAACACTAAATAATATTAAATTCTGACGTCTGGTGGCATTATCCATTAATTCTTTAATAGTAGTTCTTTGGCTCTTAATTAACTTTTCACAACTTTTAACTAAATCACCTGTAAAATCATTCAAAAAATCTGGTACTTTAGATTCTTTACAAATAGACTCCCTAATCTCAATTGCCAGTTTATTAGAAGCATAATTAACATACTCATCTCTAGGAGGATTAGTAAATCCCATTACTGTAGCTCCTACTGTCAGAGCGATCGCTCCTGCTTTGCTGAGACCCCAAAATAGAGGTGGTTTGTTATAGCCATTGGTTTTTTTATCTTGTAACATAGTTAGAAATTCCTGATTATTTTGTATAGTTTGAATAAAGAAAATGATAGGTTAGCGATCTTTACTTACGAAAGAAAATATTAATACATTTCTACAGTCGTTATATTTTTAACTACATCTGAGTGCAAGCTACTTTCCGGAAAAAATCTAGGAGTGGGGTAATATAGCGCTACCCGCAAGTTAGAAGTCAGAAGTCAGAAGTCAGAAGTAATCTCTGAGTGAATTTGAGCGTTTAGTTTATAAATGTACTAACCTTTGCTTCAACTGGTGCATAAGCTGAGGTACTTTTCCTGATTTTCCTAGATCTATATAGTATTTCTCAGACTAATAGACATCTCCAGAAAAGAGGGAACAGGGAACACTTAACAGGGAACAGGGGGGAGTAATTAATAATTTATATATAAGAATTGATTTTGTTTTTCATTTTTGGAGATGTCTAATGAGGTACACCTATCTTTAATTTCGGCGTTGGTAAATCAAGAGATGAAACTTTAAGAGTAATTTGTTTGTGATACCTCTAAATATCTAACCAGAGTAAGTGATGAGTATCACCCCTAATGGAAAATCATCTTACCAATTACCAACAACTTAATTTCTATTCTATTCCCTGTTTCCTGTTACCTGTTTCCTAAAAATTATGAATGTGTGTACCTTATCGGTATAGGAATTGCTACACAAAAAAACTAAGTCCAGAAGAGCTTATTTTGATTTGATCCGATTAATTTCCTGTTTTAGCTCCTCAATTTCACGGCGCAAAACTTCTGCTTCATTCTCTGGAGACTCTACTTCCACCTCAACAGCACCCTCCGCAGTAGCACGTTTATAGTTACCAGCATAAATTTGACGATATTCCGCAGAGTTTGCCCAATTTTGCAAATAGCGCAGTCGTTCTACTGGAAAAGGATGACTTAACATTACACCCTGACCACCATTGTAAAGCAAAAACTTATAAACTTGATTCAGGCCATCTTGGTCTAGGTCTTGATAATTATCGGACTGACGAATAAACTCTTGTAAACTACACTCGTTGAGATACTTACTACTGACCCCAGCCAACTTCATCATGGTTTGGATGACTAAATTTAGGTCATCCATGACTAAAAGAGCTGCCCGATCTGCAGATAATTCAGCTTTGCGTCGCCACTCGTAAAAAGCAAAAATTAATCCACTGCTGACTAAATTACCTAAACCAAATGTTACTTCCCCGATCGCTGAAGCAACACCCATTGCCCAAATTGCCATCTGATTTAAGATTGGATGGCCACACTTAATATGTCCTAATTCATGAGCTAGTACGGTTTTTAATTCTGCCTCATTTAATAAGTCTAAAAGACCAGTATTTAAAACAATTAAAGGTTGATCTTTACCTAGAGAATAGCTATTTACTTGGGGATTTTGAGAAACGAATAAGGTGGGTTCAGGCACTATATCTAAGTCTCTGACACATCCTCGAAATATCTGATAGATGCTGGCATATTGACGAGGTCCAACTTGAATTCCATTGCCCATTAAATAAACATATTGTGGGCGTTCGTAAACAAATTCTACGAATTTACTAGCAACCAAGTCAAATCCAGGCACACTGCGTAAAGTATCTTCAGCTTGACGATCTAGCGGATGACGAAAGGCTTCACTAGAAATTCCGGTATAGGTAGGCATGATTAAAATTTGATAATTGAGTAAGAATAAGCCAGTTTTGATTCTGGCATTTAAAGGTTTATATTTATTATGTTGACAGATAAAACAAAGCAATTACAATTTGAGGTTCAGACTTGAATATGGATTACCTAAAAAATCATGATTCTTTGGATCGTTCTTTAGAAAAAGCTTTGACAAATCAACTTATAGATAGATATTTTGACCATACAGAAAGTTGGCTGAGGGCTATTCTACGCAAGTGCCTTTTTTCTCTTACTTATTTAGATGGAGAAACTGTTTTTGTGATTGAATGTCCAAATCTGGCTGTTGCTAAACGATTAAGTCGTAAGACTTATCCTTTTTTATGTTTTGCAGATCATTTTTCTGACTTTAATAGTGACAGGGTTTTAGTATGTTATTTGGATCGAGACGAGAATTGGCAGTGTTATGATTCTGGTCAAAGGTTGTGGATGTCGTTGCCTAATTTTGTTTCTTCTTTTGCTCAAACTGATAGTTAATTTAGAAAGCTGAGAAATTTTATCTGGGTGTAGATAATTGGGTTATTTCAGTTATCAGTACCTCTGGATCTTTAAAAGAGGCTGGAAATACTGAATCAAATATTTTTTTCATCCCTTTAAAAGGGGAGGCGATTGACCTTATTTTTTTGGTCAAACAAATTAAAATTTGTCTATATCACTTGTTAGATGGAAATTTGTTTACAGTTGGTGGATCTCTCGCATACCCCTCTTATCTCATTCTCCGAAATGCCTTTCTCTAGAAGGTTTATCAGTTAAGGGATATAAGCGAGCGTAGTAAAAAAATCAAGTTGTTGTATTTATTGTGAGAAAAAAATAGCTCTATCTCTTATGAATTAACTATTCGGGAATTCAGATTTTACTTTTATCAAAATGACCGGGATATCAATGCTTCAATAAATATTTTGCGGATGGGAACCCGCGTCGGCGTCAGACGCAAGGGAACGCCCACCAAGAAGGCTGCTGGACTAGCAGTGTCAGCGCCAGTCGCTCATGGGGGAGACCCCCAAGACCGCGCTGGCTTGTCTGTGGAGCGACTGTAAGACCTTTTGAGAGTAAATCTCAGAAGGCGAGTGCTAAGAAGCAGAAAGCCCCTAACAGTAATGTTAAGGAATCCCGCGCTGTCTCGTAGAGCAGCGTCGGGAGGATGTCAATACCCGAAAGTGACAAAAGAGGGATACAGTAGTTTTCATTTAATACCAATTCACTTTAAAAATGTCACAAATAGTTTCAAACTTTAAATGTCAAATAATTGCCTCGGTGGTGGTGGATAGTAATGATAAAGGAAGCACCGGGAGTGTAGGGAGATGGGGAGATGGGGAGATGGGGGGATGGGGATATGGGGAGTCTCGGAGAAATTAAAAAATATATATCCTCACCATTACCATGCAGGACTACCATTGCCTCAAACCTTTTCTTGTCAAAGTTTTTAGCCTATCCAATCTAACTTCTGAATTCTGAATTCTGAATTCTGAATTCTGTGAAATGGTATAATTAGACTACAAAATTATTCTGGGGGAGGGGAAAGGCAATAGGAAATGGGAAGATGCTTTGAACTTATATGATGTTCGGTTGAATACTTATGAATAAGGATGAAGGAGTCAGCAGTCAGGAGGGAAGAAGAAGGAAGAAGGAAGAAGAGAAGAAAGTTTTTTATAACTAATTAAACAGATATTATATTATACCAATTTCATGAAATATTGCTACGGTGGCTCTGTTTTTAGGAGTTAACCCACCCCTAACCCCTCCAGGGAGGGGAACTCAGTCGGACCGAGTCAGTCAGTAAGAATTTATAACATTAAAAGTAGTATAAAAATCGGTAATTTGGTAGGTATTTATATTATATAGCTCCTATTCATATCATGTCCGGTAGCATCGGAGCGTGTATAAAATTAAGGTCAAAATGGGCAAAAAACCTTCTGCCTTCTGCCTTCTGCCTTCTGCCTTCCTTTCAGCAAAATATAACTATTTAGGCGGACATGATATCATTGACCTTTCTCAGCAGTCAGATATCAGAAAATATTAAGTATAAATACTCAATTACTTACTTCTATTGACCACTATAATTGTCTCCTGTTTCCTGTCTCCTGTCTCCTGTCTCCTATTTTTCATGCTACATTTTGTCGTCGGGAATTTAGGATATAACTTCCCTGGAAAGTAAGGTAAAATTAAAAAAGAAAGGTAATAGCTAAGTGCTAATTACTACATATTTGATGGCAGTCGATCGAGGCTTTAATTGCCTAACAAAATTTTTGGTAATCGTGCTAAAGTTCGCTGGAATGAAGCATTATTATTTAGAACTCTAGCTAATATTAATGCTCCCTGGACTTGAATAATTGCATCTTCTGACCTCTGACGAGCTTGTTGTGCCTCAATTCCCGCTTCTATTAATACCTGGGTCAGAGTATCTATCCAAATTATTAAAATATTCTGAATTTGATTGTTGAATAAGTCGTGGGCTTCCCCTACTGATAGTACAGCCCAAAGGCAGGTTTCTTGACCTTGACTGTAAAATTCGTTGATTTTTTGGCTCATGGCCTTAATTCGTTCTTCTGGTTGAGTGTGAGCTTTTAATGGCTTCAAGACGGTAGTTTCAAACCAGCTATTGGCATATTCTAAAACGGTTGCTGCCATTTCTGCTTTTCCACCAGGAAAGTAGTGGTAAAGGCTCGCTTTTCCTAATCCTGTGGCTTCTGATAGCTTGGTTAATGTTGTCCCTTCATAGCCATATTGCCGAAATACTTGAATTAATTTAGCGATCGCTTCTTCTTTGGACATAGAAAAAATTTTGCTGATTTTCTCTTGACATTCTACCGAACGTTCAGTATATTTATTATGTACCGAATGTTCGGTGCAAAAATTCCAAAACTTGCCAGATATAAATTGATAGGTTTAGACAAGACCAGTAGCGCGTCCAGACTAAAATTGTGGGTTGAAAAAACCTAACCCCCCTGCCCCCCTTCCCTGGTAGGGAAGCGGGAGAAACTCCCCTCTCCTTGCAGGAGAGGGGTTGGGAGAGAGGTATTCATTAACTCAAATTTACCCACATTTTAAAGCTAGACACGCTACTAGGAAAATTAGGAAGACAAGAAAGAAAATTTAATGCCTTAAGTAGTCAGACAGAAATAAACAGCCATGTCTTAAGAACCATTACGAATGCTGAAACCCTTTCCTGTTGATAGATTCGGTTTTCCCTGTTCCCTCACAGTTAACTTTAATTCTTTCCGACTACTCATACCTCAATTTAATCTTGACAGACCAGTCTAAAAATGGGGTTGAAGTCAAATTTTGCAGTATTTTTCCCATCGTATTGTTCTGAAAAAAATCAACAATCAAATTAACTCAAAATCAGTCAAAAAAAACAGAATCCAAAATATCAGGATAATCTAATGATTAAACTATACAACTACGAACTATCTGGCAATGCTTATAAAGCACAACTAATGCTATCCCTTTTAGGATTAGAATATGAACTTGTCCGCGTCGATCTAATGAAAAGGGAACACAAAAGCCCCGAATTTTTGCAACTAAACTCCTTTGGGCAAATACCAGTGCTAACAGACGGAGATATAGTGCTACAAGATGCTCAAGCTATTTTAGTTTACTTAGCACGACGCTATGGTAATGAAGATTGGTTACCATTGGATGCTGAATCCATGAGTAGAGTTATGCGGTGGTTGTCAACAGCAACAAGTGAAATTCGTCAGGGAGTTGAGTACGCTAGACGGTACCATATGTTTAATATGCAAAATATTGATATTGAAACCGCTACTCAGAAATCAGAGGATATTCTGAAAATTCTCGACCAACACTTGTCAGAAAATAATTGGCTGGCTTTGGATCGCCCGACTATTGCAGATGTTGCTTGTTTTCCGTATATAGCGTTGGCATCAGATGGTAAAATTTCTCTAGAGGCGTACCCTAATGTTAGGGCTTGGATTGAAAGAATTAAGCAGTTGCCTGGTTTTGTCGGTATGCCTGGTATTTAGCGATCCTAATTATTTTGTCATTGTGACTGAAACGAAATTAACTAGCTATCAGCTTTGAGCATTAAGTCAGTCTTCATTTGGATAGACCACAGTAGAGATGTTGCATGCAATGTCTCTACTAGGTTTTAGTTATAACTATGTAGTTATCAATTTGAAAAACGCTGTAAGTTATACCAATTCACTTTAAGGATGTCACAAATAGTTTCAAACTTTAAATGTCAAATAATTGCCTGAAACTATTGTCTTGTAAAAGTTTTTAGTCGATCAAATCTAACTTCTGACTTCTGACTTCCATGAAACGGTATTAGTCTCCTACGGAGGAACTGCTGAAACTGAGTGGAAAGTCTGCGGATAATTCTGTTAGGAAAGCAATCTCAGAATTTGTTACATATTTGTAAGTGGGAAAAAAATCATGGCTCGCAAATTTGCTGAAATAGCATTTACACCTGCTGTCAAAGCACTTCAGGAACGTTACGGTTCGCGCCAAATGTACGAACGGTTTGCCGAGACTGGAGCAACTAACGATACTATTTCACCGGAAATAGCTGAGTTTATACAACAGCGCGATAGTTTTTATCTGGGAACAGTAAATTCTAATAATTGGCCGTATATTCAGTTTCGGGGAGGGTCTCGTGGTTTCCTGAAAGTATTGGATGAGAAGACTCTAGGTTTTGCTGATTTTGCTGGAAACTGTCAATACATCAGTATTGGAAATTTATCTGAGAATGACCGGTTATTCTTGTTTTTGATGGATTATGCCAACCGTCGTCGTTTGAAAATTTGGGGTCGTGCCAAGGTTATTTATGATGATCAAGAATTAATACAGCAGTTGAGTATACCTGGATATAATGCCAAGGTTGAGCGTGCATTTATCATTACTGTGGAAGCTTGGGATAGAAATTGTCCGCAGCATATTCCAATCCGTTATTCTGAGAGTGAAGTGGCGGAAATGATAGCACCATTGCAAACACGCATTCAAGAGTTGGAGGCACAGTTGAATTTAAGTAAATCTGTTGAGTAGGTCTGAAGAGGATCTAGAGAAGCTTATATCATGTCCGGATGAACAGTTATAAATAATTAGGGAGGAGTCAGGAGTCAGGAGGAAGAAAGAAGCTTGAGGAAGAAAAATTTTTTTATCACTAATTAAGCGGACATGATATTAATAAAAAATTTAAGGCACAAAAAAATCTCATTTCTAGCTCTTGAATCCTAATTAATTTAGGACTTACGCAGTACAACGTATTTTTGTCATTGCGACTGACAGAAAAGCAATCTCAAATGCTAGTTTTTCCTACCTCATGCGTAAATCCTGTAATTATCTAAATTATATAGCGCTACGCGCTAGGGAATAAGGAATAGTAAACTGTCAAAGGGTTTCACGATTTAGAAATTTCCTAACCTTAATGCGTAGCGCTATACCAATGCACTGAATTTGATATATAGCGCTACGCGCTAGGAAATAGGGAATAGGGAATAGCAGATTGTGAAAAGGTTTCAGCATTGAGAAATGTCCTAACCTTAATGCGTAGTGCTATAACCACAAAAAAAGTGGATGAATCTTTAAACAAAATTCATCCACCCTAAAATTGAGGAGTTGAAATTAAGATATTTAAGCTACTCTTACAAAAATGAAAATGGATTATTAGAACCCCCGAAGTCCAAGTCGATATCTGGAAAAAGATCACCGAAACCTGGAATAGTAGGAGTAGTAGGAATACTAGGAGTACCAGGAGTACTAGGAGTATTAGGGTTGGGGTCAACTTCAGCAGCAAACAAAGAGATGTTTGTGCTGTTAACTGCAAAACGAACTGGATTTTCTAGAATTGCAATCGGATCTTCTACTGTAGAAGCCGTTAGCTCACCTGTACGTGAATTAAAGCTGAGGTCACTGAGACGGTTGATGCCATAGGCAGACTTATTAATCTTAATTATGTCTCCTTCATTGCGATTGAAGTCAGTGATGGTGTCTGTTGATAAGGCATTCAAGATAAATTGGTCAGCCTCAGCACCACCGGTGAGGATGTCATCACCATAACCACCTTCAAGAGAATCTTTACCACCCATACCTTTAAGAATGTTCGCTTTAGCATCTCCGGTAATTGAGTCGCCATTTCCGTCAGCATCATTCTGATCGCTACCAATGATATTTTCAATGCTATATAAGCGATCTTTGGCATCATCGATATTTGAAAAACCATCATCAGCTTCAGCGTAGCCATCGTTAGTCAAGTTGCTTAAGTTAACACTAATGGGATTAGGAGAAAGGATGTAGTTAGCTGTATCAGAACCATCACCACCGTCAATGTGGTCACCACCTTTTCCTCCAGAAAACTCATCGTTTCCCCCAAATCCGTACATTATATCGCCGTCGTGAGAATCCAGGTTTGCAAGGCTAGTAGCACTATAACTATTTGATAGCTCATGGCCAACAAAAACATCATCAAATTGTGTACCATACTGATAGTCTTTATCGCCGCTGCCTTCTAGGTTAACTGCATCGTGGGCCCCTAGAACCAAAAATCCTGATTTTAGGGTTTCACGGTCTTTCGGGTCAACCTGCAGGTTTGTATCATCCAGAAAGGTTATTTTACCTGAATTATCAATAATGTATGCGTTGTTTTCAAGATTGTTATAGAAGGAATTCTCAAGATCGCTATCGTTATTAGGGTGCTGGTAATTTCAAAGATGAATCAAGCAGGAATAGGTAGAGCGTCGAACTTGAGATAATGAATTAAAAGTCTGAGGGAATGCTTAAGCATATCTAGGGATTTGGAGTAACATAAGGTTCGACGATGAAGTCTTGCCAAGTAATGCCTCAAACGAGTATTTTCTCCTTCTACCCTCGTCATGTAGGTTTTGCTAACTATACGATCTTCATGGCTGTATAAATTGTCCATAGACAGGATTACCGTCGCTTACCCAGAAGTAACACTGCCAACAAGCGATCGCTTGCCAAAGAATGATGAAAGTTTTAGCACTGCGGTCTCCTACTACCCAGCCAAGAATTCCAGACCGAAAATGATCTACCGCTGTCCAAATCCAGACTTTGTTTTTTTTTACCGATAAAAGTCTGCAATTCATCAAGCTCTCCCACTTGAGGTGTATCTTCTGCATCATAGGTATCGGGCAAAAGCTCTCCCACCTGTTTCACCCAATTAATAATGGTTGTATGGGCTACACCAGTAACTCGACTAATCCCCCGGAAACCCATACCATTGACATACATTTTGAGACAGAGAGCCTTAATATCCTGACTATATCCAGGTGGATCATACAAATCAACAAACTGGCGACCACATTGGACACAAATGTAGTTTTGCTTCTGGCTTCGATGGCCGTTTTTGCGGATATGTTTGCTAAGGCACTCTGGACATTGCATGGAAAATGAAACTCCAACTCTATGCTACTTAGATATTTTATCCAATCTATAGCTCTTGGAGAGTTCAATTCATCTTTCTATTTACCAACGCCAAAAGTTCTGGCTTGAAGATCATTACCAATCCAAAAAAGAGCATGAATGTTCCCCCGATCAGTTTAAGTATTCTTCCCTGACTTTCACTTAGCCTAAAGGATTTGAAGGAATAAATAAAGTTCAATAAAATTGCTAGGAGAGGAATGATATAGATTAAAGCATAAATTCCTGTCCAGAATGAAAAACAAAGCCAAACATTGTTTATCGACGAAATTTCGTGGTTTGAAAAACAATAATTAGGGAAATAAACCCGGTTTCTTATTTGGGTGGGTAAGTCCTGTTTATAATTAGATAAAATACTAAAAATAATGCTACTTATTAATCTCCCTCATATTCCTATAATCCTATAATTCTATAATTCTATCAATTATTGGTAGCAAACATTCAGCTATTTAATATTAAATCCCTATCAAGACAATCCAATTTTAAAACACACCCTAATGAGCCTAATATAGCTGAACTCTAAAGTCATAATTCAGAAGTTAAATTCGCAGCATAGACCATATTTGAGAATTTGATAATATCCTCATTAATAAACTCTCTAGAAATTACGGTCAACTTATTTTTCCTGTCAAAGAAGCGATCGCCTATTTTTTGAGTATTTCCCGCTCCCACAATTATTCCGAAAAATTAAATCAAATTATGATAAAATTAAGCAAATTCAGTAGGTAGACAGAAAAGTATATAAAACTGGGGGAATACCAATTCTGAAAAAGTTTGCTATACTTAATTTTTATATTTATAAATACTATCTACCATGAATTTAGTAACTATTTTAGGACTATTAGCAGGCAGCTTAACAACTATTTCGTTTTTACCTCAAGTTATCAAAACTTGGCGAACTCGCTCCACAAAAGATATTTCCCTAGAAATGTTTGCTATTTTCTGCTCTGGTGTTTTGATCTGGATAATTTATGGCACCCTTGTTCAAGATATACCAGTCATTTTTACTAATGTTGCTACACTGAGTCTAGCCTCTCCGATTTTATGGTTTAAATTAAAGTATAAATAAGTCTATAAACTTCCCATTAAGTATAATCTCAATATGTCTAATAATCCATTTAATACTGAAAGTTTACTCTTTACTCCAGCCATACCTGAATTTAATGCTATTCCGATTATTTTTGCTTTTCCAAATGAATATAGTGTGGGCATAACTAGCCTTGGTTATCAGATTGTTTGGGCAACTTTAGCAATGCGTTCCGATCTACAAGTTAGTCGGTTATTTACTGATATTAATGAGTCTCTACCACAACAAGCAGAATTATTGGGTTTTTCTCTTTCTTGGGAACTTGATTATGTCAATATCTTAGGTATTCTCGAATCTTCGGAAATTCCAATTAGATCTAAAAATCGTTCAGCAAAAAATCATCCAATAGTATTTGGTGGCGGACCTGTTTTAACGGCAAACCCAGAACCTTTTGCTGATTTTTTTGATGTAATTTTGTTGGGAGATGGAGAAAATTTATTGGGAGATTTTATTGATGCTTATAAAGAAGTTAGAGAAGCTGAAAAACAAGAACAATTAAAACATTTAGCCAAAGTGCCTGGAGTTTATATTCCTGGTCTTTATCAGGTAATTTATGAAAGTGATGATGGTGCTATTAAATCAATTGAACCAATAGATAAAGAAGTTCCCGCTTTGCTGCAAAAACAAACTTATCGAGGTAATACTTTGTCTGCTTCTACTGTGGTGACTGAAAAGGCAGCTTGGGAAAATATTTTTATGGTGGAAGTGGTGAGAAGTTGTCCGGAAATGTGTCGTTTTTGTTTGGCAAGTTATCTGACTTTACCTTTTAGAAGTGCTAGTTTAGAAGGGTCTCTTATTCCTGCAATTGAAAATGGATTAACTGTGACAAAACGTTTGGGTTTATTGGGCGCTTCGGTAACTCAGCATCCTGAATTTAACAGTTTATTAGATTATTTAAATCAGCCAAAATATGATGATGTGAGGTTAAGTATTGCATCAGTAAGAACAAATACTGTGACAGAAAAGCTGGCAAAAATTTTAGCTAATCGTGATACAAAGTCAATTACAATTGCTGTGGAAAGTGGGAGCGATCGCCTCCGAAGAATTATCAATAAAAAGTTGGAAAATGAGGAAATTATTGAGGCTGCTGTTAATGCTAAAATGGGTGGTTTAAAAGCTATAAAATTTTATGGGATGGTGGGTTTGCCTGGAGAAGAAATGGAAGATTTGGATGGGACTGTGGAGATGATGTTGGTTTTGAAAAAAGCTGTTCCTGGTTTAAGGTTAAGTTTGGGTTGTAGCACTTTTGTGCCGAAGTCTCACACTCCTTTTCAGTGGTTTGGGGTAAATTCTCAGTCAGAAAAACGGTTGAAGTTTTTGGATAAAAAATTACGTTCAAAGGGGATAGATTTTCGCCCAGAAAGTTATAAATGGTCGGTGATTCAAGGGTTAATTTCTAGAGGAGATAGAAGGTTGTCTCGTTTGTTAGAATTGGTGAGAAATTATGGTGATTCTTTGGGTAGTTATAAAAGGGCTTTTAAGGACTTGCGTGGGGAATTGCCAGAGTTGGATTTTTATGTTTTTAATGATTGGAAATTAGAACAAGTTTTGCCTTGGAATCATATTCAAGGTCCTCTACCTGGGGCAACTTTGAAGAAGCATTTGGCTGAGGCTACTGCTTTGTTTAAAAATTAAATAATTTCTGTTTTAATGGTTTGAGGGAAATTATAGCGCTACGCGCAAGGCAAAAATGCAAAATGCAAAAGTCAAAAATAGTCTATGACTGAGGCGTGAGAATTTAGAAATGTTCGCTCCCTTTGCTTCGACTGCTATAACTGTATCAACAGAATTAATTACCGAAAAATTTAGGTATAAAGCCTCTCCATTCATGGAGAAAAAGCGGTCGAGGTATGGTGAGGTTTCTCTCTGAATTCAGACCCGCTCCGAAGTGCGCCATATCCAATCTCCCCTTGAAAAGAAAAAAAATTCCTTTTAGCCAATCCTATCCGTTATAAGAAGAGGTAATTACTAATTAGGGGTTGCTGATTAAATCTAAAAGCATTGACAGATAAAGGTAAGCGCCTTTTTGGAGCGAAAAAAGTGTAACTTTTTGAGCTTGAGAGACTAATAAAGTTAGTATTTTGGTCTCTCAAGGGTAGAAAAATCAAGGGACAATAATTCCTTCTACCTCCTCTATAATTCCCCGTTCCTCCTGTCTCCTGTCTCCTGTCTCCTGACTCCTACCCTTACAAAAAGACTTTTTCAGCAAACCCTAATTATTAATTGTTAATTGTTAATTATTTAAATACCTTTTATGAATACAATTTTATCTTTAAAGGAACATCCAAAAAGTAATATAAAAGAAGGTACAATAATTGATTTAACTGAAGAGGAAGTTATTTAATTTAATCAAGCACAAATTTATTGTAGTCTTAACTTTATTTACTCTGAAAATAATGATTTGGAGTTAGTAGAAGAGATAATGAATCAAGACTCTGAAATTTATAATAAGGAGCGACAAGCCTAATATATTAGGCCATTTATCAAAAACTTTTCAACCCGTATTTTGAGTGGGGGAGTAGGGAAGTAGGGGAGTAGCAAAGAAAGCGAAAAATTATGGAGATTATTTATAAGAATTCAGCTAATCGCCTATTTTATCTTACTCAAAATAGGCGGTCTGTTATGAGGTTTATTTTTCTCAATGGCTAATTAAGCACCTACAAAGAATTGATTACCTACTCTAATTCTCTGTAACTATTGTAGTAAAATGGTTTCAATGAAAAAAAAATGTGTAATTATTAATGAAAAAAAAATGTGTAATTATTTTTGTTTGCCTGCTTATATCAAAACAGTTTAACCAGACATAAAAAAACTTCTCCAATCGCCATTTGCTATCTCAAGAAATAGGTGTCAACAAAAAAGCATGACGACTTTGACCTTTGTTTCCCCATCCGACAATTTGCCCATGATTATTAATAGCTTGTGCTTCTCTGAGAATCCAATCATTAGCAGGATAAATCAAATCATTTAGGTCTTGCATTTTATTAACACTATCCCAAATAAAAGCTTTTTTTCCCCATAATTCTTGCTCTTCATCCATTATCCTGTCAGAATGTCCCACTATTAGACCAGAATTATTAATACTATTAGCTTCACTATCAAAAAATTGTAAATTGACATTACCAGAAATGGTACTTAGGTCTTGAAATTTGTTACTGCCATCCCACAAAAAAGCCCGGTTATTATCTTCAGGTACAGCATAAAAACCAACTACTTGACCAGATATATTAATATCTGAACCTAAAAAACCTGGTAATTCTTGGATACCTTTGTTAATCTTCCAGACAAAAGCTTTGAGGATAAAATCTGAGGAAAGAGAATAGCCTGCTACTTCACCAAAATTGTTAATACTATATGCAATGCTTTCTATCTCACTGCTACTATTAATATACTCCATACCATTTTTGCTATCCCAAACAAAAGCTTTTCTATGACAATCACCGGAGATAGCAGAACCTACCACTTGACCAAAATTATTAATACCATAAGCCTCACTAAAATCATCACTTTCGGTATTAATATTTTGAAAACCTTTTGTCTCATCCCAAATAAAAGCTTTCCGTTGACCACTATCGGATACAAAATATCCAACTATTTGACCATAGTCATTAATACTATAGGCACAGTTAGAGGTATCACCAAGAGTATCAATATACTCCATGCCTTTGTTGGGACTCCAGACAAAAGCTCGTCGTTGTCCGCTACTGGTAATTGAATAACCAACTATTTGAGTAGAGTCGTTGATATCTTTGGCTACACACAGATGGCCACCAAGTGTACCTAAGTCAGTCAGAGCATAACTAGAGGCAGCAGTGGCAGTATTCGATTTTGTTACACTTAAGTTCTGTAATTTTGAGGATACTTGGGTTAGTTGCATTTTTTGAGTCATGGATTTAGATGAAGTCATAGTAATTTGCAATTTATTAGAGTTTGTTTACATTTACGTCTCATTGTTTATCTAACAAGAAAAAAATGGGTAATTACGTTTGACTTCATCAGAAATCAGCCATTTCTATTAATATGTGTTGATACATATTATTTGCACCCATCAAGATTTTCTAGTTAAAAGTTAAACGATTCAACTTGATAAACATCATAAATTAAGAAAAGCTTTACTGAGACATTTCCTCGGTATTTTTACCGAATCTTCATCAAACTAGCAATGATCGTGAAGAATCTTTACCAAATCTTTATAATATGATTAAGAAATATGCCAGTTTTATCTAAGGTAGTCCTTTGATCGTCGTGATTTACTATATATCGAGGGAAAAGGGAAAAGAGAACAGTTAACAGAAAGCTTTTTCAATTCTGATTCTGAAATGAATGGTATTTACAAATTATTAGATTTTGTCGTGGGAAAATCACTACTTGTGCACCACTAACTAAATTGTAAGTATGCAACGTTTCTATCGTCAGAATTTTAAATCCACTCTAAATTAGCCATTGGAATCAGGATTTATACATTATTAGACTCGGAAAATTTTGAGTTTATGTGAGGAGAAAAATTCAGATGTATAAAATATATGTCAATAACACTGAAATAATGGGGAGCTTTTATGCAAAATAATTAGGGTTTGCTGAAAAAGTCTTATGGGTGAGGGTAGGAATCAGGAGGACCGAGTCAGGAGAAATGGGAATTATAGAGGAGGTAGTCGGAAAAATTGTCCCTCGATTTTTCTGCCATAATCATCCCAAAATATTAGCTTTATGCAGCTCTTTCCACCAAAAAGCTGGCACTTTTTAAGGACAAAAAAATGCTAAAGCCTTTATCTGTGAATACGCGCGAGAATTAATCAGCAAGCCCTAATTAGAAATATTCCTGTCTTCTGAGCACATACTTTACAGAATCTTTATAATTAAACGAAAAATACATCGAAATTTTAAAGATTTAGTAAATTTGTGAATAAAAACACAGTCTGAAAACAATAATTGTGATAATAATTAAGGGTTTAAAAATGTTGCACTTTCGCTATTCAACCTCGATCAATGCTCCAGTTGAGGTGGTTTGGAAATTCCACGAACGTTCCGATATTCTGCAAATACTTACCCCACCTTGGCAACCAGTCCAAATTATCCGTCGTCAAGGTGGACTGGAAATAGGAGCTATATCAGAATTTATGATTTGGCTCGGCCCAATTCCTGTAAAGTGGGTGGCCGTACATACAGAGTATGAAAAATATAGTCTGTTTACTGATGAACAGAAAGAAGGCCCAATGGCTAGCTGGACTCATCGTCATCAGTTTAGGGAGGAAAATGGTCAGACTAGGTTAACTGATGCGATCGCATTTTCTTTGCCTGGGGAATGGTTGGCAGAATCTTTTTTGGGTTGGTGGGTAGACTCTCGACTGGAGGATATGTTTCGGTACAGACATGATGTGACAAAACGGGAATGCGAAGAAAGTTAAAACCACTACTTTAGAATGATGCTATGATTTCAGGAGTCAGGAAGACCGAGTCAGGAGATAGAATATTATTACTAATCAAAATATAAAGTATTTACCACACAAGGAGAAACAATTTGCAGATGTATTTTAATTTCTCCTCTATTCTCGACTTCTGACTCTCTTATTAATTTGCAGCAGCTTGTTTTTGCTCTGATACTGTAGAGATATCTGTTGCTAATAGTGGGGAACGGACAGACAAATAAATTAACGGACCTAAGAGTGGAAATAATGCTACCCAATACCAAATATTTTTTTCCATTCCTCTCCTACTCATATCATCTCCTAATAAAGTAGGAAATAACAGGCACAACAAACAAAAATCCAAACTCATTACATGAATAAACCTACTACTTTGCCACTGTTGAATAAAGTTGTCCCAGTCGCCATTTTTCAAACCATATATGAGTAAGAAAATAGTACCTAATGTTAAAGCAATTCCTAAGATTCGAGAATCTAATATATTAAGCAATAAATTCTTTTTTCCGGAAAAATTTGGATTAGGTTGACGCAATCCTAAATAGGGTAAAATTGCAAATGCTCCGACTCCAAATGATAATGTTGAAAATAACCACGCTGGTACTTTTTGTTCTCGACCATCAAAGAATAATAAACAACTATAAATTAACGGCCAAATCCCCATAATATTGAATAGAGATACAATCAAAGGATTGATATTTTCCCATTCACCTGTTGACAATTTTTGGATTAATTCTAAAGTATCTGGTTGGTCTGGGGGTGCAAGTAGGAAAGCATAAACACTAAACCCTATCCAAAGGAACCAAAAAGCTATTTTTTTCCACATCATAGTTTTTTTAATGAAATGTTTTCTTAGTATAACTGAAACTTCAACTATCAATAGACATCTGCAATAATAAAAAATAAAATCAATTATTTTCCCCTACTCCCTACTCCCTATTCCCTATTCCCTACTTCCTACTCCCTCATTTATAGACATCTCCAATAATAAAAAATAAATCAATTATTTCCCCCTACTCCCTATTCCCTATTCCCTACTCCCTACTCCCTCATTTATAGACATCTCCAATAATAAAAAATAAATCAATTATTTCC
>NZ_JBNHEP010000172.1:49793-61519 GCF_050015995.1 Dapis brunnea BLCC-M229
CCTACTCCCTCATTTATAGACATCTCCAATAATAAAAAATAAATCAATTATTTCCCCATATTCCCTATTCCCTACTCCCTACTCCCTACTCCCTGATTTATAGACATCTGCAATAATAAAAAATAAAATCAATTATTTTCCCCTACTCCCTACTCCCTACTCCCTACTCCCTATTCCCTATTCCCTACTCCCTACTCCCTGATTTATAGACATCTGCAATAATAAAAAATAAAATTAATTATTTTCCCCTATTCCCTACTCCCTAATCCCTCATTTCAGAGACCTCTTGCAAAAGTTTTAATTAAATAAATTCAAGATATGAAATTTTTGATTCTCTATTCCCTATTCCCTATTCCCTATTCCCTGACTTCTGCAAGAAGTCTAAGGTAAAAATCTGTCTAAAGCTGACTTTAAAGCAGCAATTTCAACATCAATATCTCCATCTTGAGTCGCCCGAACAATACAATCAGATAAATGATTATCCAAAACCATACGAGCTACTCGGTCTAAAGCACCACGAACTGCAGCTATTTGTATCAACACATCAGGGCAAGGACGATTATCTTTAATCATAGTTTTAATTCCTCTAACGTGCCCTTCAATTCTTGATAATCTATTGATCAGACGTTGTAGAGATTCTTCACTATGAACATGAGGATGAGCAGAAGAGTGATGGTGATGTTCAGAATTTGAATCTGTCTGAACTGTATCATTAGCTGGCTGATTTTTTTGTTTGTCAGATATCACCATAAATTTATAGTATAATATAGGATTGTTAGCAATATTGTAACACCAAACCTACTAAGTTAGTCAATCAAATATTAGTGCTATGAAATTGTTGAATTTTTGTCGAATAACTACTAAAATAATATCTCAATTATTGGCCATCTTTATCGTTTTTACTTTTATAGTTGCTTGTCTACCAACAGTATCAGCAATGGCAGCTTCAAGAGTATTTGAAAGTTTATCTAGTCCTCAATTAGTAGCATTACAAACTTTGCCAGATCCGAGCAATACTAGAAATAGTAATAGCTTTGTAACAGCAGCAGTCAATAGAGTTGGTGCAGCCGTGGTTAGAATTGACACGGAGCGACTAATTACTCGTCCAAATAATCCTTTTTTTGAAGACCCTTTTTTTGAACGTTTCTTTGATGACAATTTAAGGGTTCAACCACCTTCGCAAGAATTGTTGAAAGGTCAAGGTTCAGGTTTTATTGTTGACTCGAAAGGCATAATTTTAACCAATGCTCATGTAGTAGATAAAGCTGACAAAGTTACTGTGAGTTTAAATGATGGAAGAAAGTTTATTGGAGAAGTAAAAGGAACAGATAAAGTTACAGATTTAGCAGTAGTTGAAGTTGAGACAAAAGGTGAAATTTTACCAGTAGCAGCTCTTGGCAATTCTGACTCCGTACAAGTAGGAGATTGGGCAATCGCAGTAGGAAATCCTCTAGGATTTAATAACACTGTTACTCTAGGAATTATTAGTACCTTGAAACGTCCTAGTTCAGCAGTAGGAATTCCTGATAAGAGATTAGACTTTATTCAAACTGATGCAGCGATTAATCCAGGAAATTCTGGGGGTCCCCTGTTGAACGATCTGGGTGAAGTAATTGGGATTAATACTGCAATTAGACCTGATGCTATGGGTATTGGTTTTGCTATTCCTATCAATAAAGCGAAAGAAATTAAAGACGTATTAGCTCGTGGAGAACAAGTACCTCATCCTTTTGTTGGTATTCAGATGATTACTCTAACTCCAGAAATTGCCAAACAAAATAATAGCGACCCCAATTCTGTTTTACTTTTGCCAGAGGTAAAAGGAGTTTTAGTAACGAAAGTATTATCTAATACTCCAGCAGAAACATCAGGGATGCGGATAGGAGATGTAATTGTAGAAATTGACAATCAATCAATGGTTAATTCTGAACAATTACAAAGGACTGTTGAAGCCGGTGGTGTAGGTGAAAAATTGCAGTTCAAAATTCTACGAAATGGTATAGAAAAAGAACTATTTGTTATGACTGAGCAAATGAATTATTAGAATGTGGTAATAGTAGGGGTGGGTTCCACGTTAAAGTTAATGGCGTGACACGACAAGTTAATAAACTGGCCCCATCCCCAGAGGTGTGACACGCCTAAAATGTGGTAATAGTACGGGCGGGTTCCACATTAAATTAATGGTGTGACACTACAAGTTAGTAAACCCGCCCCCAACCCAGTACGGTGACACGCCTAAAATGTGGCAATAGTAGGGACGGGTTCCACATTAAATTAATGGCGTGACACTACAAGTTAGTAAACCCGCCCCCATTCCGCGTTCAATCAATATCGGCATTACCCACTCATCAAATAAACCCGCCCTCAGATTTACTGCGTGGAGCGGGGCGGGTTTTGAGCAATTAACATCATGTACCAAGATTTTTGGTGAAACCCGCCCCTACAAAATCGGACGAACTCGCCGGAGAGCAATATCATCCACTACCGGGCGCGGGGCGGGTTTATCAATATCAATTGCTAATATACTAACGCTTTCGGCTTAACCTGCCCCTACCACTTCACAGAATAATAGGGAAAACGATTCGCTTTAATAAAATTTATCGCTGTCTCTGCAATAGCTGGAATTTCCATCAAGACAATTTTTTCTATCAAAAATGGTAAAGGAATTTGTCCGGGGGATACCTTTGTTTTGGGAACTCTACCCTGTTGGTCTACTACTGGACTTTTGGTCGGTGCGTTACGGCGCATTTGGTATTGACAGGTCAACCGTCGGAATGTCGTAAGCGCCTAACGCACCCTACTACTGACTTCAAACTTCTGACTTCTGACTTCGGAAGTGCCAGGTATCGTAGGAGAAAAAAAGAGAAGGAGTAAGGGCGAGGTCATTTGCCCCTACAAGTCATGGCGATCGCTTATCGACCCAAAGTTAGAAGATTAACTTATTCTGTTACCGCCTTCTAAATATTATCAAGACTTACGCATGAGGTAGGAAAAACTAAATGAGAGATTGCTTCCCTGTAGGTCGCAATGAGGAAAATATGTTTTAACTCATAAGTCTTATATCGTATTGAGCTGCTCTTAGGTCTCATCGAATTATTTTTACGAATATATCTTGTTTCGCTCTCTTAAGGCTCGTAGTTGGGCTTTAGCCCCTTCCCCTATAGCTTGGCTAAAGCCCAACTACAAACAAAGGCTTTATTATAAATAATTACCCGAACATAGGAGCTAATGTATAAAAAATATGAATAACAATCCCACTATCGAAGGTATCTATGAAGTCTGCATCGGTATTACCGAACCTTTGCCAATGATTCAATATTGGCAACAATTTGGTTATCGCATTGGCAAAACAGGAGAATTAACTTCTCCCACAGTTAATAACTTATATGGAGTAAATTCCAATTTACGCTCTATTCGACTCGATCATCAAAATGCCGATCATGGTTTAATTCGCCTGATGGTTTGGGAAAAACCCATAAATCAAGGTTTAGAAATGACTTCCATGAAAGTCTTAGGCAATCGTTGGGCGACAACCTTAACTACCGATGTTTTGAATATTCTTAATCATGTTGAGGATGGCAAGTTAGCAGGTTTGCCAATTAAATACACTTTTCCCCAGTGGGAAATAATTTACAAAACAGATAAAGGTCGCCCATTTTTCGATCCAGCAGTGGGAGTGCGGGAAATGATGTTATTGCAACCATTGACGCGCCAGGTGTTGTTTGAACGCTTCAATTACACAGTGCCAGAATATGGCAAAATTGATCGTGCCTCTACTTTAAAAACTAGCCAAGTTACTCATGCAGGAATGATTGTACAAGATGATAGTAAGAAAAGCTTGCAGTTTTATGAGGATGTGTTGGGTTTGTTGCGATCGCGCGATAACTCGGAAACTTCTTATGAAAGTTCACAAGCAGCTAGACAAATTTTTGAATTACAACCAGGAGAAAAGTTTACAGTTACAACTTTTGATGACCCGCGCTCTTCAACAAATTGGCAAGAAGCGCGATCTGGGAGAATGTATATTATTCGTTTTCCTGAAAAAATTAAGTTGCAGTCTGGTTTTGATAAGTCACAACCTGGTTGTTTAGGAATGTCTTTGTATACTTATCGAGTTAATAATATAAAATATTATTTTGACAGAATTAAAAATTCAACAGTGACACAAATTACAGATATTGTTAATAATGAATTTGGCGAACAGAGTTTTTCTTTTGTTGCTCCTGATGGTTATTTGTGGAATTTAGTTAGTAAGTAAGATGATTGTAATAGTTTTGTAGAATGGGAATCTTGCCTGTTCCTTTTAGCTAATCTTTTTAATTACAACGCTTTTGTTGATAATGAATTACAGTTAAGAGGTACTGATAGGTGAAATGACCCATTTCATCTTAATAATGGGGAGTTGTTTTTCTTATTTTTTACTCCCCTACTCCCTACTCCCTACTCCCTACTCCCCACTCCCTAAAGGAGCAGATAATTCTAATTGATAACGATACAATGCTACTGGGCGATTAACTGCTAAAAAATAATCGGGGTCTTGAGGTGATAAATAAATGGCTGTTATCTGATTTGCCTCAATTATTTCTCCTCTATCTTCATCGATAATATGATGATAATCTGTAGTTGTTTCTACCTCATTTAAGTAAATCATTGTTTCACCCTGAAATAGCTGCTGAGTTATTTCACAACTAATAAAATTATCTGGGTTTAATTGTTCGCTAGCCCGACTGGTAATAACTGAAACTAACTCTAGATTATCTGCCAAAATAGTTGTCTGGCGATTAGGATTATCTTGGTCAATTTTGACAGATAAAATTGCATCATCACCTAACAATTCTTTACCAATATTTAACCCATTAAATTCTCGGTCAGCTATAACTGCCTCTGGAGGTAAATCTAATTTTTCAATTTTGCTATTATTAATCACAGAATTCCAAGATGCAGGAAAATTTATTAATTTTTGTCCTGAGATTTCTTTGGTATTCAAGTTTGATTTCAGCTTAATAAATCTAACTTGAAAATTTACTGGTTGATCCAAATATTGACGATTATTTTCAAAACCTGGCGTGACAATTTCTGGAGCTAATGGAGCAACCATATCTATTAAAGTGCTTTTCACATTCCAATTTCCCTCCATCCAGTCTGGATAAATTAAATCTTTCTTAGCAGCACTAATTGATGGTTTATTTTCCCAGTTAGGAAAATTAGCAATTCTATCAGCAAGGGTTTCTGCTGCTGCATCATTAGTCCAAAGTAAAATAATTATAATTAAGCTTAAATTCAAGATTACTTGCCAAAAATTTTGATAAACTTTCATATATTTGTAAGTTATGTGGTTGTTTTTTTATTAGACAACTTACCTAGTATAGCATTGATAATTGTCAAAAAAATGGCAATTTAAAGAGATATTAAGTAGATTGACAAATATATTCCTGATATTATATCCTAGAATAGGATAGAATAAGCAAATAGACAAAATAAATTACCCACTAGAACCTAGTAAAAATTTGACAATTTGGTAGTGCTGTACAAGTAGTGATACTCGGATAAAAGGTTAATTATGGATCTTAGATTATTGTTTTGAAATCTAGAATTTAGGGGCTTTTCTGTTCCCAGTTAAGTGTTCCCAGTTAAGTATTCCCAGTTAAGTGTTCCCTCCCTCCAGCCTAAATCACTACATTTACAGGACTACCTACAATTTAAGGATTCATTGTGTGTAAAAAAAATTGTTTATTAGATGCTTAACTAACTAAAAATTATTTTATCTAGGAGTAATAACATGGGTTTAATAAATAAAATCAAGGCAGCATTTAAAAAACTACAAGGACAATCTCAGGAAACTTTAGGTGAAATTACAGGAGACAACAAACAAAAAATTCAAGGAAAGAAAAAGCAAATTGAAGCATCAGTTCAACAATCTGTTGAAAACGTAAAAGATCGAGTAAAAAAAATGATTGATTAATCCGCAAATTCTGGAAATTTTAAGGTTCAAAAATTTTTGATTTGAGAGCATTTTGTAGAATGCTCTCTTTTAATATTAGTATTCCCACATACTATAGCGTTACAGATTAAGGTTAGGACACTTCTAAATCCTGAAACTCTTTGACAGTCTCCTGTTCCCTGTTCCCTGTTCCCTGTTCCCTAGCGCGTAGCGCGATAAAGATTAATAATTATGCAAATTCAGATTCAAACATTTACAGTCCATAAAAGATTTCCTTTAACTATTAGTCGCGGAACTACTGCTGAGAGTACCAATATTTTGGTAAAAATACAACAAGAAAATATTGAAGGTTGGGGAGAAGCTTCACCATTTTCAGTAGGAGAAAAACCACAACCTACCACAATTTTACAACACGCTTTACAACAAGTTACCCCTGCTCTAGAAAAATTTAGTCCACTTGAGCGACAGCAAATTGAGCAAGTCTTAACAGAATTACAAATACCATCAGCAGCTAGAGCAGCTATTGATATTGCCTTGCATGACTGGGTAGGGAAAAAAGTAGGGTTGCCTTTATGGCGACTTTGGGGATTAGAACGCGATCGCATTGTGCCTATTTCTGTTACTATTGGCATCAGTACCCCGGAAGCAGCTAGACAAAGGGTGCGAAACTGGTTAGATTTTATTGATGCGCGGGTGTTGAAAGTAAAATTAGGTAGTCCCGAAGGTATTGAAGCGGATAAGGCAATGTTGATGGCGGTCAAAGAGGAAGCACCCCCTGATGCTTTGTTATATGTCGATGCTAATGGAGGTTGGAGTCTGAAGGATGCTGTCAAAATGTGTGACTGGTTATCGGAGGTTGGAGTTGTTTATGTGGAACAACCATTAGCTGCTATTTCCGCAATGAAAGATTTACCGCATCTTTATGAGCGATCGCCATTACCTATTTTTGTAGATGAAAGTTGTTTTACTGCCAAGGATATTCCTCAGTTGGCAGATCGAGTACATGGCATCAATATTAAGTTGATGAAGTCTGGGGGGTTAACGGAAGCGATGCGGATGGTTTATGTAGCCAAAGCTTGTGGTTTACAAGTGATGTTTGGTTGTTATTCTGACAGTTGCTTGGCAAATACAGCAGCAGCACAACTCGCACCATTAGCAAATTATTTAGACTTGGATAGTCATCTGAATTTGATTGACGATCCGTTTACGGGTGCGGTGATGGATAAAGGGAGGTTGTTGCCGAATGACTTACCAGGGTTGGGGGTTGGTGAAGTCAGAAGTTAGAAGTCAGATCATGTCCGCTTGAATACTTACACTTTTGTGGAAGGAAGGCAGAGGGCAGAAGGCACTTATGCTGTTTGTGTAGCATTCCGTAGGAAAGGGTTTCTTACAATTGTGACTTATATCATGTTCGAATAATCACTTATAATAAAGTTTTTGCTCGTAGTAGGGCTTCAGCCCGAACTGTAGATAGGGCTCAAGCCCTACTACGAACTGTAATTATAATAGACATCTCCGAAAATTAAAAATCAAATCAATTCTGATCCAGAAATTCTCTATTCTTTCTTCCTGTTCCCAGTTAAGTGTTAAGCGTTCCCTCTTTTCCGGAGATGTCTAATAACTATTTAACCGAACATAATATTAATCCTATACACGCTCCGATGCTACCGGACATGATATCAGATCGGGTTGTAATAATTAACCAGAATATAACAGAAAGGAGTGTAAGTATTTGTTGGGTTGCGCTGTCGCTTAACCCAACCTACAACTAAGAAATGCATAGAACCGATGAATCCGCGCAAACCTAACCCCCCTTCCCTACAAGGGAAGGGGGGAAGGGGGGTTTCAAAGCCTCTCTCCTCGCAGGAGAGAGGTTTGGAGAGAGGTTTTTATGAGTTTACAAACAGCTTCTAAACTTAAACTGTGAGAAAATCTGAACTGCTCAGATGATTAGTATTAAACCAGGGCAACTTCGCTAACACTTCATTAGTCGAAGTCTCAATAATCTTGTTGCCAGAGAAGGACAAGTCGTTGAAGGTTAAACCCCCCGCTAATCCAATCCGATCGACTCCGAGTTGGAAAGACTTGATTTTATCGGTTCCTTCTCCACTAGCGATAATAAAGGTATCGTGACCAAAACCTCCAACCAGAGTATCTGAACCTAAGCCACCCTCTATTAAGTCATTGCCAAAACCTCCAAATATCCGATCGTCACCATCTCCACCTGTGAGGGTATCATGGCCAAAACCACCAGAGATCACATCATGACCACCATCACCATCAATGATATCATTACCTTTCCAACCACCCAGTTTCTCATTAGCAGAGCTACCAAAAATTACATCGTCACTGGCTTTAGCGTTGATGCGATTGCCACTGACCATGCTCATCAGAATCACATCAGGATTAGGAGTCCCTTGATTGTTAGCCAGAATTAACTCAAAGGTATCACTGATTGTGCCACCATTGCCATCATCAGCTGTGACCGTGATGGGAGTAATGCTAGCGGAATTACTGCTACCAGAGATAATTCCAGTATTAGCATCAATACTAAAGCCGCTCGGTAAGTTAGATGCGGAATAAGCCAGGGTGTCGTTGGTATCAACATCACTGAAGTAGACACTGGTATCGAATGATAAGTTCTCGTTGGTTGAGATGATTTGGTCATCAATCTCTTGCTCTAAGATGGGGGCATCATTAACACCATCAATAGTAATAGTGGCAGTCGCTGTATCGGTTTCACCGCTTCCGTCATCAATGGTATAGGTGAAACTATCCGTGGCACTTTCTCCCACACCCAGACTTTCAAATTGACCGTTGGGATCGTAGTCGAATGTACCGTTACTGTTAACAGTTAACAATGCACCAGAATTGAGAGTGATTTCAGTTCCCACATCCCCACTCACACCGTTAACTTCTGTTACCGTTAAGGAGTCGCTATCGGCATCGGTATCGTTGGTGAGAACATTTCCAGAGGTGGCGCTATCTTCATCAGTGGTTACGGTATCATCTACGGCGACAGGAGGTTGATTGGTAACAACCGGAACGTTCTCCAAGAAAAAATTATTGCCAGTCAATCCCCCTAACAAAGCATCGAGGTCTCCATCTCCATCAAGATCAGCAAAGCTAGCAGCGCCAAAACTTTCTGGAGGTATTAGTCCAAAGGGGTTGATTTGGACAGTAGCAAAGCTAGGGTTACTGGCATCACCCGTGTTCTCGAAGAAATTAATCCTTGTACCCTCCTCAGCTATAAGAGCATCAAGGTCTCCATCTCCATCAAAATCAACAAAGTTGGGGTCGTTACGATCTCCCACAGTTGTGAGTCCGAAGGGGTTGAATTGGAAAGTAGCAAAGCTAGGGTTGCTGGCATCACCTGTGTTCTCGAAGAACAAAGTACTGCCGTAATACTCTCCCAAAAAAGCATCGAGGTCTCCATCTCCATCAATATCTGCAAAGATGGGGCTGTTACTAGATCCCACATTTGTGAGTCCAAAGGGGTTGTTTACAGCAGTAGCAAAGCTAGGGTTACTGGCATCACCTGTATTCTCGAAGAAAGCAATATTGCCAAAACCACTCCCCAAAAAAGCATCGAGGTCTCCATCCCCATCAATATCAGCAAAGGTGGGGTTGCTATCAGCACTCACATTTGCGAGTCCGAAGGGGTTGGTTACAGCAGTAGCAAAGCTAGGGTTACTGGCATCACCTGTATTCTCGAAGAAAGCAATATTGCCAACAACATTCCCCACAAAAACATCCAAGTCCCCATCCCCATCAATATCAGCCAAGGTGGGTTTGCTACGACCTCCCACATCTGTGAGTCCAAAGGGGTTGGTTACAGGAGATAAAAAATTCGGATCGGCCATGATATTTACTTACTCCAAATACAAAAAAATTCACGTTTGTCAAATTATGAATGGCATCAGTCGCCACTCGGTGAGTTACTATCCAACCCACCCGTTGAGTCTATTAAAGCCACCCCAAACTGTTCAAGGGTTCAGCCGGGGTATTGCCAAACGGACTCAGGGAGGCTGGATAGTCCAAACTTTGAATTTGTTGTTAGTCAGCATCAGTTCATTCACTCCAAATGTCTGTTTGAGTTTTGGGAGGTCGGGGACGTTGAACCCAGGAATTTACGAGTTTGGCACTCTCGGTTTTCTACAGGGTTTGAACCCCAACCCAACTGAATTTGAGGTGGTTGCCACTGTAATTTTTTTAAAGTCGGTTCTAATGCTTTCTCAGTTAGAGAACTATTTTGATAACTCAGCGTTAACTGTTGACATTGCTGTTGTCGGAGTTCACGTTCGAGATAAACTAACAATTTTGTGCCAATTCCCTGTCGGCGACACTCTGGTAAGACAAACAGTGAAATAATTTCCGCTGTTTCACGACTGACAAGTTCAGCAATAACAAACCCCACTAAAGACCCCTCCACCGCAGCAGAAATCCCAAATACTTCCCCTTTGGGCGGTTGGGTCTGCCAACGTTGTCTTAAACTGGGATAAGTCAGTGCATCGTAGTCCAGGGCATTGGCGCGGTTGAGGTTATAAACCCGTTGATATTTAACTGCGACTGGTTGTTTGGGTTGTTGTAGAGCTTGGGGTAAACCCGCTACTGGTGCCGACTTCCCAATACTCGGACGTTTGACTGTGGGTTTCGTCGTCACAATACCCCCGGAATTAGGAAACGTCACTAAGCGTTGAACTTCATCTCCTTGTAAACCCAAAGCTTCCGGTTGCCGAATATTGGGCAAAATCACAATATCGAACAATTCTTCAATTGTCTCTGCAATATGAACCCACTCCACAATTTGGCCTGTAGTTAAATTAATTACCATCACCCCACAATGGGCCGTATTTCCCTGGGCTTTCAACCGTTCTTCTAGGGCAAGTCCCGTAAAAGGCTGGGAACGCAGCTTCGATAAGCCCACAACAGCAAAGTCTCCCCAAAATGCCAACCCCCTCACAAACCCTGGACAAAAGGTAATTGGGGCAAATTTACCCTTGTCAATGTATCCCAGTTCTCCGGTTCCGGAGTTGAGAAGCCACAATTTCCCTTTGTACCAACGGGGAGAATGGGGCATCGATAAGCCTGTGGCGATAATTTCGTTTTGTTCAACATCAATAACAACCCCTCCATCCCGTCGATGGTTCCGCCATCCAGTAGCCGTATCCGTAGCACTACAAGCACTAACATATTTAGGTTTTCCGTCTACCATTGCCAAACCATTCAGGTGACAGCGGTCTTCGGAAACTAGCTTAGAAATAAACGGCGGTTGCCACAGGGGAACAAAACTATAGTTGGGGTCAAGAGTAGCGAGACAACTAAAGTCGGTATTGACAAAAACAATATTTTGTGCATCATCCAACACCACATCATGGACATTCAAATCCCCTGTGATGTAGGAAGTCCTAGGGACATAAAGGCGATCGCATTGTCCATACTTTTCTCCAGGTTCCAACAGATTCTCAAACTGCCACAATTGGTAACGGGTACTCATATAGAGTCTTTCCCCATCTGCATAAAGTCCCATAGGTTTATCAAATAGCCGTTCATGGAACTTTAGCCGCCCGTTGGTTTGACAACTGATAAAAAATAGGCGATTGGTTTGATAGGTGGTGAAAGCCAAACTGAGATGGTGTTTGGCCAGCCAGGCAGCAAATTGGGCAGATGTGGTAATCTCAAAGCTGGAAGTTTGGGCAGTCGGTTTGGGAAGTTGAGTCACTACTAAGAATTGACATACTCCCGACGCTCCCCTACGGGAGAGCGCGGGATTCTTCAGTCAGAA
>NZ_JBNHEP010000173.1:0-1884 GCF_050015995.1 Dapis brunnea BLCC-M229
ATTACTTTAACTGCAACGTCTTAGTTATTTGACTTTAAAGTTTATAGATAGAAATTTGAGATTCCGGTCTGAGATATTGATGGAAAATTACTTTAACTACAACGTCTTAGTTATTTGACTTTAAAGTTTATAGATCGAAATTTGAGATTCCGGTCTGAGAGACTGATGGAAAATTACTTCAAGTAGTCTTAAAATAATCATACATATAATTTGTAAACTTATAGATACTATTTTTCAAGTATTTTTTGGTAAAGTTCGGTTAATTATTGCTTGCCAAAAATATCATTGCTTGTCTTATGTTCATACCAGAAAAAATTCAACTTAACCCTCAAGCTTACCTCAAATGTGCCGTTTGTGGAGAAGAATATCCCTTAGAATTACGTTATCGTTGCCAGGCTTGTGATGGAGGTGTCTTGAATGTTGTCTACAGCACCACTCAAACATTAAAATCTGGTTCTGGACTTTCGCGCTTTGAAGACTTTGTTCCAATTCAACCCCTCCCAGAATTTGACTGTCCAGAAACTCCTCTGATTCGATTCGACAATCCTCAATATGTTGACCATGATGGGATTTACTGTAAAGTTGAAGGAGCTTTAGCCACAGGAAATACAAAATACCGACAGAGTTGTATGGCAACGCCAGGATTGTTATGGGGTGGAGTTAAAGAATTTGTCGTCTCTTCTACAGGCAATTCCTCTTCAAGTTTCATGTACTGGGCTAAAAAACTTGAGGGTCTAATTAGGCTTCATGTTTTTGTTCCATCAACCCATCGGCATCGGTTAAAGTTTGATAATCCCTATGCCACGATACATGAAACAAATGTAGATTTTGTGGAAACTGGCAAATTAGCCAAAGAATATGCTTTAGAGAATAATCTCTTCTGGGAAGGTGGATTTTTCAACTTCTTTCGTCGCGAAGGTTTGAAAACTGGCTATATGGAAGGAGCCACCCAATTGGATTTCCAAGTTGATGTAGTCTTTCAACCTATCAGTAGTGGGATGGGTTTTTATGGAGGATATTTTGGATTTAAGCAGCTTTTAGCTAATGGGTATATTGAGAAAATGCCTCGTTTTGTTGCTGTCCAGCAAGATACTTGCCCTCCTGTTTATACAGCATTTCATAGTGATCGAGAACAAATCGCCGATGAAGATATTGTCCGGAATCCTACAGGGAAGGCTGAGGCAATTCTTCGGGGTAATCCTACCGCTAGTTACCCTTATTTGCGGGATTTAATTCTAGAGACTCAGGGAACTGTGGTTGCTCCAACTCAAGCAGAACTTTTGGAGAGTTACGAGATTTTACAAGAGACTGGTATTTCCGCTTGTCATACTGCGGCGTTATCTTTAGCAGCCTGTAAAAAGTTAATTGTTGACGGATGGATTTCCTCATCAGAAAAATGCTTGCTGATGTTAACTGGAGGACGAAGTTAGGCATGAGAATTAAATAAATTCTAGAAAATTATGGAGTTATTAAAATAACTCCCATTATCAAAATAATTGAGTCTAAAACCTCGCCTTTTAAGGCGAAATATTTTTGGAGCGGTACTCAAATCCCCGTTACAAAAATAACTTCTGACTTCTGACTTCTAACTTCTAACTTCTAACTTCGTTAATAGGGGTAAGCATTCAGCTTTTCCCCAAAAATCCGTAAATCTCTCAACTATTTTTCATCCCGACTCAAGAGAGAAACTATATTTATCCTCAAAATTTTCATCTCCCTAAAACTCGGCAAGATTCCAAAGTATTTTTCAGAAAATCATACCTACGAAACCTTTTCAAATTCCATCATGCTAGCTGGGAAAATTCCTCATATAAATTTCTAACTTTTCTCCAGCTAAAGATTCTAAATTTTCGAGAGCAAAAAACAGTTCCTTGAGAAGAGCGC
>NZ_JBNHEP010000174.1:0-16324 GCF_050015995.1 Dapis brunnea BLCC-M229
TTCCTGAGGAGACTATTGGTTTAACTCAAACGTCTTAGTTAAATTTTGACACTTAGGTTCTGACTCTGGTCAGCAAAATATATTTTGAAAATTAAATTTAACAGCTAAGTTATTAGTCCTGGGAAAAAACTAACTATATACTTTGATTGAAACTATAACGTCTTAGTTACTAGATTTTAGATCGAGCTGTGAGCGATCGCCGACTGAGCAGACTATTGCTTTAACTCAAACGTCTTAGTTAATTTGACACTTAACTTCTAAGTTGAGATTCATCACTCAATTTTATTGCTTTTGAAAATTCAACTTAACAAACAACTGTTTGGTTCCACCAGAAAACTAACTATATATTTTTATATAACTACAACGTCTTAGTTACTAGATTTTAGATAAAGATTTGAGCGATCGCCTACTGAGGAGACTATTGGTTTAACTCAAACGTCTTAGTTAAATTTTGACACTTAGGTTCTGACTCTGGTCAGCAAAATATATTTTGAAAATTAAATTTAACAGCTAAGTTATTAGTCCTGGGAAAAAATTAACTATATACTTTGATTGAAACTATAACGTCTTAGTTACTAGATTTTAGATAAAGATTTGAGCGATCGCCTACTGAGGAGACTATTGGTTTAACTCAAACGTCTTAGTTAAATTTTGACACTTAGGTTCTGACTCTGGTCAGCAAAATATATTTTGAAAATTAAATTTAACAGCTAAGTTATTAGTCCTGGGAAAAAACTAACTATATACTTTGATTGAAACTATAACGTCTTAGTTACTAGATTTTAGATCGAGCAGTGAGCGATCGCCCTTCTACTAACTATTAACTATATATTTGGACTTAACTACAACGTCTTAGTTATAAGACTTTAGATAAAGCTGTGAGCGATCGCCGACTGAGAAGACTATTGCTTCAACCCAAACGTCTTAGTTAAATTTTGACACTTAACTTCTGATTCGGGTAGGGAAAATTTATTTTTAAAATTCAACTTAACAGCCTACTTTTTAGTCCTAGGAGAAAACTGACTATGTACTTTGATTCAACTACAACGTCTTAGTTATAAGATTTTAGATAAAGCTTTGAGCGATAACCTTCTAAGGTAACTATATACTTTGATTAAACTACAACGTCTTAGTTATGAGATTTTAGATCGAGCTTTGAGCGCTCCCCTCCTGAGCAGACTATTAGTTTAACTCAAACGTCTTAGTTAAATTTTGACACTTAACTTCTGACTGGGGTAGGTAAAATTTATTTTGAAAATTCAACTTAACAGCCTACTTTTTAGTCCTGGGAGAAAACTGACTATATACTTTGACTTAACTACAACGTCTTAGTTACTAGATTTTAGATCGAGCAGTGAGCGATCGCCTTCTAAGCAGACTATTGGTTTCACTCAAACATCTTAGTTAAATTTTGATACTTAACTTCTGAGTGGGGTGGGTAAATACCACTTAGGGACTTCCAAATAAAAAAACATACAATTACCCGGAATTTATGGAGTAGGGAGCAGGTAGGGACGTTGCATGCAACGTCAGTACTCAGTAGGGAAATTAGGCAGCGAAATAAATAAGTCTAGTTCAAAAATCTGATAATTTATTTTTTGCTATTCCCTTAATTTATAGTTGAGCTCCACCACTCAATTTTATTGCTTTTGAAAATTCAACTTAGCATTAAACTTTTTACAACTCTCCTAAAAGACGAACATACTCTTTAGCAGTCTCTCTCCAAGTCCAATGAGAAAAGCGTGTATCTATTTCTTCAGCAGATAACCTCTTCCGAGGATTGAAAATGAATTTTTCCATACAATTTGCTAAAGCATCCACATCACCAATTGGGAAAAAATCTACTAGGTCGCTACATTTATAAAGATCTACCTGCTCTCGAAAAACTTCTAAATCTGACACAATAGCAGGTATTCCTCTAACAACTGCCTCCGATAAAGCTAAACCAAAACCTTCATATTTAGAAGGAAAAACTACACAAGAAGAATTCCTATACCATTTTTCCACATCTTCATCCGAACAATATCCTAACCCCTCAAAATATTCCTGCATTATATTTTGATTATTCTGAGATATTTCCTGACATTGATCCACATAATCAATATATTCTTGACTTTTCTTTTGCTGAGATAAAGTAATTTTTCCAGCAATCAAATTATCAGTCTCCTTACCAATCAAAACTATTTTAAACTTCAGGTTTTTCTGGGCAAGTTTTATCCCAGCTTTTAGTAAAGTTAAGTGGTCTTTGTAAACACCAAAAGAAGAAGGCAAATAAAAAATTGGCAAGTCGCCAATAGATTCATGGGAATTTTCTGCCAAACCCAATAACCTTTGTGAAGCATTTGACTTAGTAGGAAAACCTGAATTAGCTATAGTAATAATCTTGCTAGTAAACTCTGGAAAAACCGAGATAATATCTTGGCGAGTTTTTTCAGAAACGGTAAAAACAATATTAACCTTCTTCAGCCATTCCAATAGACTTAAATCATATTTCCTGACATAAGATTCTGGATAACTTAGAGGAGCAAATCTCCAGAATACATCATGGGTGACCATTGCTAAAGGAATATCAAGATCGGGTGGAGTTAATTGATTAGCTAAAAAGTACAAGCAATGAGTAGCTTGATAACGATTAGCTAAATATCTGATACTCAACTGACTCTGATATTTACGACTGAGACGCTTAAAAAACCTTTTAACTTTTTTCGCCTTAAAATTACTTGATAAAGACGAAAACTTCTTAATTATAGAAAGTATTCCAGATTGTAAAGATTTAGAGGGTAATGTAAATGATTCGTATTTAATTATTGGAGATTTCGGCAACTTTTCTTGAAAATGAGGAATATCTTTTTTTTGCAAAATTAATATTATTTCTTCTACTTCCTCAATTTCAATCCATTCTTCTACTGTTCCACAAATTACCCGTTCTACTCCACCTTTACGATAAAATTCTATAGGAAGTATCAGTTTCATGGTTGCTCCAAAATTTAATATTTTTTCTACCCCAAATTGATTAGCAACTCAACTAATTATTATGACGTTTTGCCAAAATATCTTTAAATAGTAAATTTATGATTATAGAGTTTAAAAGGGAGCTAAATTTCCATGTTGGTTTAAGTTACATAACATAAAGCTCCCTGAGAAAGACAGGGCAAAAACTCAATTTTTCCGTTAACTTTGTTCGCTCAAAGCCAATATTTTGAAATAAAGTCATAATGTCCAGCTTGCTCCGGTGGATACCATCCTTGCTCTATTTTTTCGATAATATTTGGCAAAGCTCCGATAAATTCTGGACTTCGGTCTTTAGGATGAATTGTCCATGCTTTGGGTGAGCTCATAGTTGCTCGTATATAGTTAGTTTTCTCTAACTGCATAGATACCATAACCTCCCAAGAATCCAACTTGCCTTTGCCAGTATAGTAGTTTAAGAGGGTTTTTAGACTTAGCGGTAGTCGATTAAGAAATTTGTTCTTGTAAGAACGCCACAAAATGGGCAATGGCAGTAACTTGTCAAAGCGTTTACGGTTAATCAGATAAACTCTACTGCTGAAAAATTGAAATTTATAGAACCCCCCTGCTTCTGGTTTTAGAGACTTATTTTGTTGGTACATAGTACCATCTTCAGTTGGCGGTCCTGTCAATGGTCTAATTGCCATTATTTCCGGATGTTGCTCCATTAACTTGATACCTTCGTCTATCCAACTATAGTCTGGTTGTTGATGTAGAAGCATATCACTGTCATAGTGCAACATATAATCTCCTGGTACAGATTCTATGTGAAAAATTGACCCCAAGATCGGATAACCTCTATAGTTATGGGTGGGTTTAATCCGATTACCAAAATGCTTTTGGTACATTTGTTTTTGATAAGTTTTGTCATAGTTAATATCCACAACTTTATCTACAATACCTTCACTTATCAGTTTCCTGCAGCAATCTCTCAATTCACTTAGAGTACCAACACCAGGACGCATAACTTTATCTCCAGATAGAGGTGCTGTATCCATACACAACACTTTTTGAATAAAATTAAAATTACTCATTCTAACTAGATGAGGAATCGTATGCATCATAAAAGGTATGTCTGTTCTTGCTACCAAAATTGAGAGTGAACAGGTGTTAGATAACATTAATTATGCCTCCTTATTAAAACTACCAGACAGAATATGAAAAAGTTTCACTTGACTTATTTTTACTACCCTGAAATATAATTTCAGTCAGGGTAATATGAAAGGTATTCCTGAGAAAAATTATCTCACATTTCATTATATAATCTTGATTTTCTTTCAATAAATATCTCCGAAAAAGGATAAAATTTATTACAGAGGTAGGCAAAAGACAAGAGGCAAAAGAGAAGAAATTTTCAGCATATTTGGCACTAAAAAACGCTGCAATGCTTACCACAGCTAATCCAGGCATATTATACCAATTTCAAAAATTTTAATTAAATCAATTGCAAGATATGAAATCAACAATTTCATCCCTCTATATCCCTATTCCCTATTCCCTGACTTCTGCAAGAAGTCTATTGCATATAAGGTCTCATAGAATGGTTTGACAAAAACCTTATATAATTTCTAGGGATATCTAATTATATGAATCAATATTTTTCAACCATAATGGTGCTACGTGTTCCCAAGTTTCATTTTTGACTTTTTCTTGAATTTCTTCCCTGATAGTTTCTAACTCTTGAGGATTCTTTAAAAGCTCTACAATTCTATAAGCTAAAGCCTCTTGAGTTTCTTTTGCCTGTGGATCGCCATCTACTTTTATACAATAATCTTTTTCCTTAATCGCTGCATAATTAGTAGTAACAGGAACGCACCCTACCATTGCCGACTCTCGCAATGAAATACAATCTATTTCTCCATACGAACACCCATAATAATGAATTACTGAAGTAGACTTTTCATACATTAATTGGTTGTGTCCGATACTACCATGCTCTATTACTCCTTGCTGCTGCATTAATTCCATCATTTTCTGTTTCCAAGGAATTTGTTTTTCAGTACTATCACGCTTAGTCCATCCATAGTAAATATTAAGTTCCGCCTCTGGAATTTCTCTTTTAATAATCTGCCATCCCCAGGTCAGCATAAATTCTAAACCTCGATAGTACCTGGAAGCATATACTAATTTATAGGGTTGTTTTTGGTTTTTAGTAAGCTCTAAAATAGAAGAATCTGCGCCATTATTAATAATTGCAAACTTATTATCGGGTAGTTCTGGTAATAGGTTACGTTGATAATAACTTTTGACAAAAATTTTATTATAGGGGTTTAAATATATAGGTTCAAATGTAACTACATCGTGCCAATCAAACCAGATTCTTTTGGCTTTAACATAAGAAGGTAACATCTTAGGATGTCGCCACATAATGAAAGTATCAAAAGTATCGTACCAGTTAATTTTTTCATAGTTAACATACTTAACTCCTCCATAAATACCCTCTTTATCTTCACAATTAGTGAAAACAGTAACATCATAACCTTGCTTGATCCATTCTCTAGTCAAAAAGAATACTGCACTATCTGAACCACTAGCACCCTTAGTTTTAATATCTGATTCTAGTACCAAAAAACGCTTTCCTAGATAATATACAATTGACTTGTCAGGCCATTTTTTAGCACTTAGTTTTTTAGTTAAATCCTTGGTGAAGGGGATTTTAGATTTGAGCCACTTTTTGAGATGTGTTAGCATAATATATTTAGGTACACACAATAAAATAAAGTAATAACTCTGTAAGGAGATTTTAGCTTTTTTTTCGACTATAGTATAAGACTTAATTTTTCAGATAATTCATTAACATAATCTTACTGGAGAGTACAAAGTTCTGCTAAAAAACGATTTGCTTATCTGACTGAAAGTCTTACTGGAAAGGGCTTACAGCACCTACAGGTATGAATGGATAGTTTCTAAGCTTGAGTTGCTGAAAGCCTTAGCTAGCAATAGTTATTCAAAGAACTTCGCACTGTCTAGTAATCTTATACTATAAGAAAAATAATCCTTGAACACACCCATTTCCATGTTAAGATCGTATCACAAAACTGTAGAACAAGTTCTCAGGCAGATTGTCAGTTACAAAGATTAAAACTAGATGGGAAAGCATAGTATAGTTTATCTGTCAAGAATGATGATGGATGAATTTCAACTAATACCATAAAAGGAAAATTAGTGGCATGGCAACTATCCTTAATAGATGGACAGATGGAAATAAAATATCTGTCAATCAATAAATAGATTGATTTTTGTACATCAAAAGGATGGTTATGATTACAGTTTTAATCCAATTTCCTTGAATACTCAAATACTAAGTTTTACTCTAAATTAACGTTATCTAATAAATAAAGTATGATCAATGAAAAAAGTAATTTTTCCACTGGATGTGACAGGTATCTTCTAGAGAACTTGGGAAATCTACCAAATATAATCTTGAATAGGATGAATGTTTGTGTTAACAGAACAAGGAAAATAGAAAAATTTACTGGGAGTAATTAACTGTGGTAATTAATAAACTACTGAATAATTTTAATTCTAAGTTAATTGGATTAAAACAAAGAATAACACCTAAAGTATGGTCAGAAAATTCTATTGTTTACTACACTGGTCACACTCCTTATGAATGGTCTCCGGAAAGTTTGAAAACTGGATTAGGAGGTGCTGATGCTAGAATAGTTTTTCTGGGCAGAGAATGGGTAAAGTTAGGTTATAAGGTTGCTGTCTATAATAACTGTGGCAATAAAGAAGGTGTCTATGATGGAGTAGAATATAATCACTATTCAAAATTTAATCCTTACGATAGTTTTGATACTTTAATTATGTGGCAATTTGCCTGGAGAATTAAGTTTCCCATTAAAGCTAAAAGAGTATGGCTAGATTTGGGTTCGGTATTGCTGCCTAGGGAAGTAACTTATGAAAAGTTAAAGCACTACGATAAAATTTTTTGTAAAAACAATTATCACCGTTCTTTACTTCCAGAAATACCTGACAATAAAATTGCTATTATCCCTAATGGAATAGAACCATCTTTTTCATCGCTCTATGAAAATCCTAAAGAGCTTCATAAAATTATCTATGCTTCTAATTACATTAGAGGGCTAGAAAGAATGTTAGAATTTGGCTGGCCGATTATTAAAAAAGAAATTCCATCAGCAGAACTGAATATTTACTATGGTTGGAGTAGTAAAGTAGAACCGGATTGGAAAGAAAAAATGTTAAAACTAATGGCACAACCAGGAGTAACTGAACGTGGAAAAGCCGGACGAGAACAACTAATGGAAGAAAAATCAACTTCATCTATTCATTATTATGGTTGTACTTTTAAAGAATTAGATTGTAATACAGTCCGGGAATCTGCCTTAGTTGGAGCAGTACCAGTAACAACAGATTATGCAGGATTAACAGACAAAAATTATTGTGTGAAAGTACCAGGCAACCCTTGCGAAAAAGAAACTCAAGAAGCATTAGCTTATCAAATAATAGAACTACTAAAAAATCCAGAACACATTCAAGAACTCCGACAAAAAAATGTTGAGTTAGTGAAAGATGAAACCTGGGAAAATGTAGCGAAGTTGTGGTTAAGTAAAATATCATAAGGAGGTATTAAAAAATAGATGGGGTGATGGGGTGATGGGGTGATGGGGGGAGAAAAGTATCTAATTAAATACGTTTACTCTCGTGAAATATCGATTGAATGGCAAATACAGAACTTCTCTACTTTTATCAAGTTTTATGTTAAGTAAAGATGTTTATAAAGTATAGCCTTCGATAGAGGATGAAAAAAAATATTCGCCATAGGTATTTCAAGCTGTATGCTTCAAAGGTTGGTAGTAATAACTGATAACTGATAACTGATAACTAATAACTAATAACTAATAACTGATAACTGAAATGATAATGCCAAATTTTTTATTAATAGGTGCTGCTAAGTCTGGTACTTCTTCTCTTTATTATTATCTGAAGCAACATCCTCAAATTTATATGCCAGCTTCTAGAGACCAAAAAGAACCTGATTTTTTTACTTTAGAAGGAGAAAGTAAAGAACGTATAGGTCCGAATGGTATTCATTTTATGGGGAATGCAATTACGGATTTAGAAAGCTACCAAGAATTATTTACTGGAGTGACAGATGAAATAGCAATTGGGGAAGCTTCTACTTCATATATATATAGTGAAAAAGCTCCACAGCGAATACATAACTATATACCTGATGCTAAAATAATTGCTATTCTTAGAGACCCAGCAGAAAGAGCTTTTTCTCACTTTTTATTTTCTCTAAGTAATGGTAGAGAACCGGAACCTGATTTTAAGAAAACACTAGAACAAGAAGATTGGCGAGTAGAGAATAATTGGAGTTTTCAATGGCATCATAAACGTCGAGGTTTTTATTATCTCCAACTCAAGCGTTATTTCGATCTATTTCCTGCTAGTAAAATTAAGGTTTGTTTGTACGAAGATATTAGAAAAGACCCTATTGCTTTAACTCAAGATATCTTTAAATTTTTGGGAGTAGATGATACTTTTGTTTTAAATGTGGCTAAAGTACATAATCCTACCAAAGTACCCAAAAATCAAACTCTTAATAGTTTACTAAATCGTCCGAATCCAATTAAAGATAGTTTGAAATTATTTATGCCGATGGGAATTCGGAAAAAAATAGCAGGGGTTCTCAAAAAGAAGAATTTAGGTAAACCAAAATTATCTCCAAAAATTAGAAAGCAATTAATTGCAGAATATCGGGAAGATATATTAAAACTTCAGGATTTAATCGGTAGAGATTTGTCAAAATGGTTAGAGGTTTAGAATAATCTAGTTGTGCAAAATTATTTTTGTATTTTGAAATTGGCTATTAATTAATCTTTCTTTGCTTTATATATTGCAAATTTCTCTAAATGTTAAATTAATTCTGCCAATTTACTTATTAGTTAGTTGATATGACGGATATGACAGACTTACCACCAATTTATTTTTATATTCCTGAATCTGAGTGGCGAGATGATATACCGGAGCGTCCAGGTATTTTTTGGGATGGTTTTGACAAAGGAATATTTATTTGGACAGCGCAAACCTATCTCTATCTTAAAGCAGATGGTTTTCCCTGTGAGTTAGTAAAAGCTATACCACATGAAGGAATTGTTATAGCTCATCGAGATTCTTTTCCCTATGAGCTTAGACCTACAGAAAAAGTATTAATGATATGTATAAAACCAGATAGAAATCCTCATCCTTATGCTCAGTTACAGATTGTACAAAATCGTCAAGATAGTAATTCCAAAAATTCTTACTATATGTCTCATTGGATACAACCAGGATTAATTCCTCGTCATCCTGAAAGAGGTGATTGCTTTGAAAATATTGGTTATTTTGGCGTTAGTCATAATTTAGCGCCAGAATTAAAGGCAACTTCCTGGTCAAAACAATTAGAAGAGTTAGGGTTAAGTTGGGAAATTATGCCTCAAAATCGTTGGCATGATTATAGTAATATTGATGCTATTGTAGCTGTTCGTAATTTTCAAAAGCAAGATTATACTGATAAACCAGCTACTAAACTTTGTAATGCTTGGCACGCTGGTGTACCTGCAATTTTAGGACAAGAATCAGCTTTTCAGTCAGAAAGAAAAAGTGAGTTTGACTATTTTGAGGTTGGTTCCGTTGATGATGCTATTACTGTGTTGAAGTGTCTGAAAGACGATCCTCAATTGTGTCAAAAAATGAGAGAAAATGGTAAATATCGATCGCAGGAAACTGCCCCTCAAAATACTGTTAAACAATGGCGTGATTTTCTTAAAGATGTTGCTATACCTGAATACAAACGTTGGTGTAGTTTATCATCTTGGAGAAAATCTATCTATTTACAAAAATGTTTTTTGAATATTAGACTTAATAGCTTAAAAAACCGTATTTCTGGTTTCCGATCTCAGTAATTATTCCTATCAAAAACAGGAAATAAAAACAATTGATTAATTTAGAGATAAAGTGTAAAAGTAGGTTAAATTAGTATTGCAAACAATGATTGATATAATCAATAGCAGTAATTCAAATTTATTTTGATGATCCAAAAATAGAGTCTCTAGCCTCCCTATTGCTTGAAGTGAGGTTCTCAAAAATAAAGATTTAGGTAAATCAAAACTGTCTCTAAATATGAGAAAGCAAAAATTTATGACTACCAGGAAGATATATTTAAAGTTTCAAGATTTAATTGGTAGAGATTTATCAAAATGATTAAAAATTTACCAAAATTAAAGATTAATTTATTAATCTTACCAAACTAATAAAGTCTTAAACCTCCCTACTTATTAGAGGTAGTGATAACTAATAACTAAAATGAGTGATTTACCCCCAATATATTTTTATCTTCCCCAAAAAGATTGGTTAGACAATATGCCAGAACAACCAGATGTTTACTGGGAACAATTTGGCAAAGGAATATACTGTTGGACTTTACAAACCTATCTTTATCTTAAAGCAGATGGATTTCCTTGTAGCTTAGTTGGAACTATACCAGATGAAGGAATTGTTATAGCTCATCGAGATTCTTTTCCTTACGGACTAAGACCAACGCCAAAGGTTTTAATGGTTTGTATTAAACCAGATCGAAATTCTCATCCTTATGCTCAGTTGCAAGTTGTCCAAAATCCTCAAGATGCCAAAAATTTGAAAAATAGTTATTACATACCCCTATGGAGACAACCAGGATTAATTCCCCGTCATCCTGAAAGGGGCGACCGCTTTGAGAATATAGGTTATTTTGGCATTAGCCATAATTTAGCGCGAGAAATAAAGGCTACTTCTTGGTCAAAACAATTAGAAGAGTTAGGGTTAAATTGGCAAATTATCCCTAAAAATCGCTGGCATGATTATAGTAATATTGATGCTATTGTGGCTGTTCGTAATTTTCAACAGCAAGATTATACCCAAAAACCAGCTACTAAACTTTATAATGCTTGGCACGCTGGTGTACCTGCAATTTTAGGAAAAGAATCAGCTTTTCAGTCAGAAAGAAAAAATGAGTTTGATTATTTTGAGGTTAGTTCTATAGATGATGCTATTAATGTTTTGAAGCGTCTTAAAGATAATCCTCAATTGTGTCAAAAAGTTAGAGAAAATAGTCAAATTCGTGCGCAGGAAGTTGACCCTCAAAATGTTTTAATGCAATGGCGTAGTTTTCTAACTAATACTGCTGTTCCTAAGTACCAGCTTTGGTGTCGTTCTTCTCAATTATCTCAGCAATTATATTGGCAGAAGTGTTATTTATCAATTAAACTGGAGGCGTTGAAACGTAAATTAATCCCAACAAATTTGAGGATATATCTTTAAATTCAGAACTTAATAAATATGAAAGTTTCATACTTTATTCAAACTCATAAAAACCCAGAACAGATTTACAGGTTGGTCAGAACTATTAAGAAATCAAAACCTGACGCACAAATTATTATTGGTCATGATTTCACCAGTAACAAACTAGATATTACACCACTCGAAAAATTATCAAACATCCATTTATTACCAGGAAAAAAGAAATCCATTCGAGGAGATTTTTCTTTAATAAGACCTTATCTCAATGCAATTAACTGGTTATGCGATCGTAATGATGATTTTGATTGGTTAATTTATATTTCTGGGCAAGATTACCTAACTGAGTCTCCTGCTAATATAGAATCATTTTTGAAAAAAACGGAATACGATGGATTTATTAAGTATTGGGATATATCAGAACGCTTTCCTGAAAATAATATGATGCGTTATCTTCACCAATACTATCGATTACCTGACTCCCTTCAATGGTTATTCCAAATAATAATAAAATATAGAACATTAATACAAAAATATACCCCTTTTAAATTTTATCCTGCATACGGTTCAGTAATTGGAATTGCAGCTAAATCCACACCATTTAATGAAAAATTCATTTGTTATCGTGGATATCAATGGCAAACTCTATCTAGAAAATGTGTATTGTACATTAAAAAATTTGTGGATGAAAATCCAGAATTTGTCAGCTATTTAAAAAAAACAATTGCTCCTGATGAATCATTTATTCAAACAATATTAGTTAATAGTGGCTTATTTAATCTTTGTAACGATAATAAGCGTTATTTCAAATTTTCGGGAAGAGGAGGAGGCCATCCACTAATAATTACTAAGGATGAATATTCACAAATAACTAATGGTGATTTTCATTTTGCTAGAAAGTTTGACCCAGAGGTAGATAGTGAAATTTTAGATATCTTAGATAATAGCATATTATCAAGTTAAGAGGAGTATCTTTCTAAAGCGGTCAACTAATTTTTAGCTAATATTTTCATTCTTAAATTAGTGCCAAAATCAACCCTAAATATCTAATGATTTAGCCTAGCTAACATCTAGAAACAGTTGCATTAAAGATTTAATTTTTTTAACAGTTCATCAGCATCTACAATAAAACTAGGAACATCTTTTCCACCTTTGCTATTACAACACCAATATTTATACATATGATTCAAAGATTTTGAAAGGTAATAGTAGTGAGAAATTACATAAGAGGTAGGGAATATTTCTAAAACATTGATTTGAGAGGAAAAAATTATGTTAACTAACCCCGCTCCATGTACTCCTATTACATAATCAGCATCATAAAAAAGTTCTATTTGTTCTGCAATTGACATTTCTTCAAGAAAGTATTTTTTTAATCCATGAATTGCTAAACGATCTAGTATTTCATCTTCATTGAGGATATGACGATAAGAAGAATTTTTTCTAGAAATAAAAATGCGATTAATTTTATTTCTCTCTCTATTCGGTTTAATTTTATTAATGAAAAATTCTAAATATTCTGACGGTAGATAACCAGCATTAGAACTTGTCAATAATTTGGGAAATATCAGTTTTTCTAACAAATAAAAGTTGTTGGGTTTTACGAGAAAGATTTTAGCATTTTCTGGCAGTAGTTTTTTGAGGTAGAAATCTTCTAATGATGTTAAGTCGCTAGAAACTAATAGCTTAATTTCTGGAATTTTTCTATACTCATCTTGATGAAGAAGATAGAGTCGTGGAATATTGTCTATGAGAGAATGATAGTAATTTTTATAAGATTTATATGTTCTAAAAATACTATAAGTACCTTGCAACTTCTCAGGTTTGTTGAAATATAAGGACTTTAAGTTAATTTTTTTAATATTTTTTAGTTGATTGTCATATATCAGAGAATCAGCAATCAATTGACGGGAATTTGTAAAGAAAAGATTGTATTTAGAAGACCAATAAATTACCTTTTCAAGAGTAACACTGTAAATATTTGGAACAGAGTAATTTTGATTGATTAAGTGTTTTTAATTAGCCAGCAACCGCATTTATTTGATTTCTGGAGTGGCAGTAACTTGTTCTGAAATAGGAGAAATTTTTTGTAAATTTTGTCTTTTAGACAACGCATCAATTGAAATTGTTTTAATTAACAATTTCAGCAAAATTGTTTGGAATGAATTTTTCCACTTAATTGATTTTTGTAAAAAAAACATTAATTATCCTTTGAGTTTATCTATATTTGGACATAACACTATAATCTTAATTTCAATATTCTTTATGTATTTAATTCTCTCAGGAAATTATCAAAATATTTCTGGTAGTGCCTGTGCGAAAGTGTGGGAATGATAAGATGATTATTGTCCCTAAATACTTTCAATCATTATGGAATGTCCTCTGTGTGGCCATCAGAAAACTCGGCTATCATGGAAAAACCAGTAAAGGAAGTCAACGATATTACTGTCCTGAATGCCTACAAACTTTCACCAAGACTTTTGACACGCTGTACGCTTCGTAGAAAAATTCAACCGGAACAAATGCGTATGGTTCTACAGGCTCACCTTGAGGGTAGTAGTTTAAGAGGCGATAAGTTGAACAGTGAATCTGGCTTATAATACGGTGGTTAGTTTACTCAGAGCTGCTGCTGAAAAAGGACAAATGATTCATAATGCTCATGTCCAGAATATCGATACCTTACAAATCACCAGTGATGAGTTTTGGTCATTCGTCTAAAAAAAACAAAAACAGTGCCAGTTTCAGGAATTAACAGAAGGGGATTGTTGGGTTGGCATGACTCAAGCATCATCGAGTGGATTAATTCTAAGTACCAGAGTCGGTAAACATACTGACCATTTCCCATACGGAATTGATCTTCAACACAGAAGGAAAAACTAGCTGTAAACAATGGCATACTGAATGATTGGGGAGGGTATGACTAGTTCATACCCCCAGAAGTAGAACACATCATTGGTAAATACCAGATACAGCAATTGGAACGGACAAATGGAATTATCAGACAGCAGATCGGTCTATGGCATCGCCGACAGAATAAATTTGGCAAGCTCTGGCAACAAACTGAGGTAACAGTAAGGTTGGCATTTCGGTTGTCGCCGACATTAAACGGGAAGCGTGGCCTCAGCTGTATCGCCTACTTTAATTGGAATTGGATTTGGGTTCATAGTCGCAATAACAATACTGCTGTCCAAAGAGCTGGGTTGGCGTTGGCGGAGCAAGTGCGGCAGCTATATCGCTCCTTGGAAGTGGAATTATCTGATTACCTATCTCACACTTTGCTGATGCACTACCATATTTCTTTAATTCCACTCAAAAGGTTTATTGGTTTCTCCCGCAATACGCTCAAATATTTCTAGTTTTTCTGATGACAACTCTTTCTGCCAACGTAAATCTAACTTTAACTTCAAACCCATATTTTCATAGTAATCTCCCTGACGTTGTTGAACCTGATTTTGAATTGCTCTACCTTCTTCATTTCTATACTTTAAAATTAAGGAACGAGTTCCTGTATTTCCAGCAATAGGGTGGTGGTCATGTTTCCAATATTGAGCCATTTCTGGCACATATTTGATCTGTAAAAGCTGACATAAATTTTGTAAGGTTTTCTGATTTTCTGTAATAAATTTCTCGTAACGAACAACCATTTTACGTTCAGAAGGAAACCTATCAAAAAATTCATTAGTTTTTTTAATTCTTTTAGCCCATTGATGACTAAATTCTGTAGCTGTAAGTCCAGGAGTAATTCTCAATTTTGAACTCATAGTAGCTCTACCATCACGAACCATGTGAATGAGATAATTTTGAATTTTTCCCGCAGTAAACTCTTTAGCTTTGTATCGTTCTTTTACCCAATCAACTTCTTTACTCGAATCAATTAAAACTGTTTCAGATAGTTTCTCGAAAATGGATGAATAGATATTAAATACTCCATCTAGATGAAAAATTTCTCTAACTTTTTTTTCTAACTGAAGGGGAATTAATGGATTTAATCGAGTGTTACCTAAAACCGCAGTTAATCTATCTAGTTCTGTTTTCGTAAATTGTTGTTCCCAAAATGAGCAAGTATCGGAACAAATACCACAAAGAGCTTGCTTTTTGTTATAATATCGATATAGTTTACTGATTTCTCCTAGTGCAAAACATTCAGGGTGACTGCCCAAAATCAACATCAATAATGTTGAACCTGTTCTACCACTACCTATAATAGATACAACTTTTTTAGTCATTTACTCCTCATTCATTTCCTAGCTTTTTTATACTGAAACAAAAACTTAAAAATTGTAATTAAAATACTTAATATCTTTATGATATCTTTCTTGAACTATTTCACGGATTTCATCATTATAATATTCTTGATAATTCCTGTGTTTGGGTTTATGTGTGACATGAGGTAATTCTAGATGTGATAAATTTAAGTTGCTCTTAACTTGATTAAAATCATTCTCTAAAGATTCAAATTTGCCAATAAAATCTACTATTATTTTTCCCTCTTCATCCACCAAATAGTCTAATTGATTTCTCATATTCTTGATATTGTCTCTGTGACTATTTTTGATAAAATCTTCAAAGCTATTGCAGTTTTTCAAGACATAAGCATAAAACTTACTGTGATCTAGACGATTAAGGTATCGATATTTTCTGTAGTTTCTAACAATTTTGTGCCATCAATTATAATTAGAGTAATTTTAGCTCATTTTTTCATCTAAACAAAATCCTAAAATCATGCTATACCAAGATACTAATCTATCCCAAGGATTTCTCACAAAGGCGAATTTATAATATTCATTCCATTTATCAACTCCCAATATATCTCGACCTGTTATGGCAGAACCATGTTTATGCTGAGTAACAAGTTTTTCTAAGTCAGGTACATTTTTCTTTAAAGTTTCTGTCAAACTTTGTCCTGCTGTTTTTTGTACATGAACAAAAATAAATTGGTGGTGGTGCATAGTAATGGTAAAGGAAGCACCAGGAGTGTGGGGAGATGGGGAGATGGGGAGATGGGGAGATGGGGAGATGGGGAGATGGGGAG
>NZ_JBNHEP010000175.1:0-3535 GCF_050015995.1 Dapis brunnea BLCC-M229
TTGAAATAAAAAATGGTTTAGAGTTAGGTACTAAAGTAGTAGTATCAGGTGCAGGTTATTTGAAAGATGGAGATATTGTCAAAGTAATTGAAGGAAATTAAGCTATTTTGATTAAGAATAGAAAATGATGTAACATAACCCAGATTGATCACAAATAGGCGTAGATCGAAGGTTCGTGCAACCAGGGGCAATCGCAGCTCAAAACTCTTGACTTGTATGAATTTCAGAATTTTTGAATCTCAACTGTTGTTACTCCTGATTCATAAAGAACCCAAATTTATATTTTTTCTTTGACAAATCATCTCGAATCTGCATTTTTTCTAAATTTATCAAATTATGACCATCTCTTCACTTATGCTTTTAGGCCACTGATATTAGCTTATGTGGAGAAAATAGTGAATGGTCAAATCACATTGGAAGACAGAAGAACTGGTTGAAAACTGGACAATTATTCCCCAAGAATTAGAACTAATTCAGAAGAAAAAAATTGGTTCTAATCAGATTAGTTTTGCCATTTTACTAAAATATTTTCAACTCATGGCTCGTTTTCCTGACAAGAGTGAAGAAATACCAGACATTATTATTTCTTACATTGCATCACAACTCAAAAAATCTCCTCAATTGTATTCAAAATACGATTTGCTTGGACGTACTATAAAAAATCATCGTGCAGAAATTCGTTACTTTTTCGGATTTCGGACAGCTACTCTTAACGATTCGTCAGATATCTTTAACTGGTTAATTGAAACAATCTTACCCCACGAACAAAGACAGGAAAGCAAAATATACTCTTCCGTATTGCTGAAGTGGCAGTAGCTCAACCTACTGGAGTCATTGAAAAAGTTATCTATCCAATAGTACCCGAACAAACCCTCCAAAATTTAGTCAAAGAATATAAATCTACAGGCATAGGTTATCGTCAAATTTTCTCCCTGTTGACTAGCTCAGAATCCATCGCTAAACTCGCTCTGATTTGATAGCAATATTTGCTAGCAGTAGCTCCTTTTCTTCTTTAGGTAATGGTCCTCCTCCATGCTGCTTTGGATTCACAGTTCCTGTGGTTCGATAATGCCGCAATAAATTACGAACAAAAGTCAAACTAACTTGAAATCTTTGTGCTATTTGACGTTGAGAACCTTCTTGGTTTTGAGCAGCCCTAAGCACAGGTCGGCCTAAATTTTCTGAATATGGTCTGGCCATTTTTGTGGTTTGGCGTTCGCGGAGCCTGGCGTCAGCCGTATCGCTCTAGATAACTACTTTGTCTTTAGTCACATTTTACGCTTTTGTGGTTCATTCATATGAAAAGCGCTGTAAATATTCCTGAAGCAAATGAATATACATCATCTTCACGGTTATTTTCTAAATATTCTAAATATTTATGATTATTATTCATCTAAAATAAGATACCTTTCTTGAACTATAATTCCCAGACAAATTGCCTGGGAAATAATGGCAGGTGTAATCTAAACTAAAACAGCAGAAACAAGCTCATTTGCTATATCAAAATTAGCCGTGACATTCTGTACATCATCCAGGTCATCAAGAGCATTCATTAACTTGAGCAGCGATCGCGCTTGCTCCACATCAGTCACCTCAACAGTATTACTAGAAATCCACCGAAACTCCACCTCACTTACATCAAAACCTTTTTCTCCTAAGACCTGACTAATATTTTCCAAATTAGTAGTTTCAGTGAATACCTCTGCACCCTGAAAATCATCTTCCGAAATCATTTCATAATATTCTGCTTCCCCTTCCACAGATGCTTCCAATAATTCATCCTCATCAACAGACCCCTTAATAATCACCACACCCTTGTGGTTAAACATCCAACTAACACAACCAGTCTCTCCCAAATTACCACCATTTTTAGTAAATGCACTTCTCAGGTCTGCTGCTGTGCGGTTGCGATTATCTGTTAGTGCTTCAATCAGAATCGCTATACCTCCGGCACCATAACCCTCATAACGAATCTCCTCCAGTTGACTTCCATCATTTAACTGACCCGAACCTTTAGCGATCGCCCGCTCAATATTATCATTGGGAATACCTGCTTCCTTTGCTTTCTCTATTGCCGTGCGTAACTGAAAATTACCAGCGGGGTCAGCACCACTACGAGCAGCAACAATAATTTGGCGAGATACTTTAGCGAAAACTTTTCCTTTAACAGCATCAACTCTTGCTTTTTGGCGTTTAATATTTGCCCATTTACTATGTCCTGCCATAAAATCAAATATCGTCAAAAAATTTTGTGAAATAGTTACTAAATTGTTATATAATAGTACATTAATGTTCTCGAAGATTGGTAACTACAAAATCTCTAACTCAAAATTTATCTAGCTTCAATAGAGGGTCTTATTAAAGGGGATTTAAAAGGGGATTCAGGATTCAGTTTTTCCACTACTTCTAAATTCTAATATAGAATCAGGCTATATTATATAATATATGTTGATAATTCTATCTATGACTTCAATCTCCCTAGCTCCCTAGCTCCCCATCTCCCTAGCTCCCTTCTTTATTAAACAAACCTGACAGTAGTTTCTCTATTATCTAGATGAGAAGTATCTCCATTTAATTCCATTACCCATTGTTCTTCTCGAAGGACAATTTTCACTAAACAACAAAGAGAAGCCTTAACTTCAGTTTCAGCAATTTCACCAACTAATCCAGCAGCAGTACCAATAACTGAAGCACCATGCCCCACCAATAAAATATTTTCTGTGGGAAACTCTGCCACCAAACGCTGAGAAATTTCTCCACTTCGCTTCATACAAGCTTTCCAGGTTTCCGGATATTGGGAAGTACCTCCATTGTAAGAAAGGTCTATTCTGCTATATTTTTTGGCCATAGTTTCTAGAGATAGAGTTTCTGGCATAGCAGGCATCCATTCTGGATTCAACCATTCACACAAAGCCCAATCTAATTTAATGGGTAAATCAAGAACTTCTGCTACTTCATTGGCAGTTTGTACAGTTCGCAGAAAGGGAGAGGCAAAAATCTGGGTGATATTTTCCCCAATTAAACGCTTTGCTAGTTGTTTTGCTTGGAGGATACCGTCATCTGAAAGATGGGGGTCGTATGGTCTTTCCGCAGTATTAAACCATTCAGGGTTAACAAAGTCGATGCGGTTTCCGTGCCTTGCTATCCAGACTGTTTGTTGGGTCATAAATTCATCTGTTGCAGATTGCCACCTTAATATATAGCAATTAGGACATCCCAGAGACATGAATTCCCAGATAGTGGCCATAGAATATGCTGTCCCTTTTCCAAAAATTTATCAAACTACTGACTATCTTTACCAAATCTTTATATAAAATTACGAAAATACCTGCTATTATATGAAGTATAGATGGATAAAAAAATTAAGTCTTCAAAGAATTATATTTAATTATTTATTGTATTGGTTTGTGTGTCTTAATTTAGCTTAGGCTTCCTCTCAAAGAGGGGGTCTATTTTTTTGGCTATAACTATTATGATTTGTGATTTGACGAATTTACTGTAGCTTTACCAAAACTTCATCAAATTACTGAGTATC
>NZ_JBNHEP010000175.1:3635-14666 GCF_050015995.1 Dapis brunnea BLCC-M229
GTGTGTTGTAATTTAGCTTATGCTTCCTCTCAAAGAGGGGGCTATTTTTTTGGTTTCTGACTATGATGATTTGACGAATTTACTGTAGCTTTACCAAAACTTCATCAAATTACTGAGTATCTTTACCAAATCTTGATCTAAAATTACGCAAATACTTGCTAGTATATGAAATATAGATAAATAAAGAAATTAAGTCTTCACGGAATATATTTAATTATTTATTGTATTGGTTTGTGTGTTGTAATTTAGCTTATGCTTCCTCTCAAAGAGGGGGCTATTTTTTTGGTTATGACTATGGTGTAATTTCTGAGGAATCTATTACTGGAGATTACTGATGGGAGATATTGCTATAAGGACATCCAATGAAATAGCTGCTACTATAGATTTATCGAGCAATAAAAAAATTAAGTATTAACCCTATATTTATTTATTTATTTAATGATTTATTGTATTGGTTTGTGTGTTGTAATTTAGCTATGGCTTCCTCTCAAAGAGGGGGCTATTTTTTTTGGTTATGACTATGGTGTAATTTCTGGCGAATCTATATACTGGAGATTACTGATGGGAGATATTGCCATAAGGACATCCAATCAACCTAAATTCCTGGGTAGTGGCTATGATGTTATTAAAGGGGCAATTAAAGGAGATGTATTAGCAGCTTATCGTGATGATTTAGAAGTCAAAAAGATTGTTGTAAACCAACCAAATGTGGCTTGAAAATTTCAAACTATTGCTCTAACAGATACTCAAGATCCAATCGCGAGCGCTCTACTTTGGTCTAGCAATAACCTGTTAGAATTTGTCAATTTATACCTAAAAATTACCAATACTAACTATAGTGTTAATGGTTTCTTGAGTGAATATTCTGAATTATTAGAAAAATCTAGTTTGTATAAATTAAAATAAAAATTTTTATTATTTTCATTATGATTAAAAACGAAGTATTTAATGGATTTAATTTTTATTCATTAATCAAGGTATTGGGTAATCCATGGTCTATTGTTCCTGGAATTTTACTAGGGTTATATTTGGGAATTTATCAAAAGAATCTTAGTCAGTCTTTAACTCCTTATGGAGATTTATATCTTAGGTTATTGAAAATGTGTGTTTTACCATTATTGTTTTCAGCAATAACTATGAGTGTAGGCAGACTGATAAGTAGTAATGAGGCTAATAAGTATATCAAACGTATTTTAATTGTATTTTTAATTGGATTGGTTGGTGTAAGTATAATTGGAGAGATAGTTACAGCATTAACTAATCCTGGAGGAAGTTTCGATGATTCAACCTTAACAACTTTGGGTCTAGTTGTGAACAAATCAGAATTAGATTTGGATATATCTCCTAATGGAGATGTTATGAATCAACAAGAAATTTTAATATCTTTTTTATTCAATTTAGTTCCAGAAAATATTTTTGTGTCTTTAAGTGAGGGTAATGCTCTAGCAACACTTTTTTTTGCCATTGTTTTTGGTGCAGCAATGGGAAATCTCGAAGAATCTAATAAAGAAGATGTATTTAATACTTTAGAAGTTGTATTTAAAACATTTATCAAATTAATTGACTGGATAATTTTATTCTTGCCGATAGGTTTGTGCTTCCTTTTAGCTAGCCAAATAGCAACTACTGGTTTTGATGTTTTAGTTGCTATGAAAAATTTTGTAATCGTGACAATTTTAATATTTTTTATTATTTATCTAGTTAGTACATTTGTTGTTTGGCAAAGGGCGGGTTGTTCTTTATGGCAAGTTGTGGTTAGTTTAAAAAAACCGACAATTTTAGCTTTGGTAACTAGAAGTAGTTTTACTTGCTTACCTTCTTCTATTTCTGCTTTAGCTGAATCCCTAAACTTTAATACACAAACAGTTAATCTAGTAGTTCCTTTAACTATGACAGTTTGTCGATTTGGTTCAGTTGCTTATTTTGCAGCCACTTCTATTTTTGTAGGTCAACTTTATCATAATCAATTAAACTTATCTAGTTGCCTAATTATTATCATTGCTTCAATTTTAGCGGGTATGGCAACAGCAGGAGCAACAGGAATTGTAACTTTAACTGTATTAGATTTAGTATTAAAACCCTTGGGTTTACCATTAGAAACTATATTGTTACTATTGATTGCTATTGATCCAATTATCGACCCTTTCCGAACTGTAGGAATTGTTCACACTGCAATTGCTGCTACAGCAGCGATCGCTGATTCCAATTCCCAAAAATCACCAGAATTTACCTCTGAACCTCAAGGATTAGAAGTCTAAATGGGGTTTGCGTATGGAAAGTCTTTTTGCTGAGGTAGGTATGGAGGTATGGAGGTATGGAGGGAATAGTTAAGAGTCAGGAGTTTAGGGGAATTATAGAGGAAGTTCTTGAAACCTACATTCCGCACTTCAAAATGTAGCATAAAGTATGAGTAGTTAGTAGGGAATGATTTTAGTTAATTATCTAGTTCCATCCAGTATTTATGCTTAATATTTTTTATGAGATTTGACTCCTGAGAAAGGTCAATGAAAATGATTCTTTCAGTATAAATACCTGCCAACCTACTAATTTCTATACTACTTTGAATGTTACAATTTGACGTGCGGAATGTGGGTTGAAATAATGGTTTCTTGATTTCTCTGCCTCGTGTTACCCCAAAATACTCATTTTTTCAACTCTATTAACCGAAAAGCTCGGTATTTCCAGGCCTAAAATTTCTCAAACCTTTATCTATAAGTGCTTTGATATTTAATCAGCAAACCCTATTTAGGGTTTGGGTATGGAAAGTCTTTTGGTAGAGGTAGGAGTCAGGAGAAATGAAGAATTTAGAGGAGATAGGAGTAAGAATTGCCCCCCAATTTTTCTGTCCTTAGTTCGCCCAAAATCCTAACTTTTTGAGCGTTTTAGACTCTTTACCTAGCACTTTTTGGGAGTCAAAAAAGACTCAAGTCTTTACCTGCTAATCCTTTAAGGTTCGAGCAGCAATCCCTCAATTCAAGCTATCCCTTATAAAGAACTCCTGAAAACCTTGTGGGAAGAGGGGGAAGAGGGGTAAGAGGGGGGAGGCACAAATCTTGTCTGCATTTCTCAAAAAAATGTCTAATTCAATACACTATTTCTGAGAAAAAAGCTGATTCAAGACTTCAGCATAACTAACTTGTATTGTCAAGTTTTATCTTAAGAAAGATGTTTATAAAGCATAGCAATTAAAGAAGGAATAGGAAGTAGGCGAAAAGAATTAATGATTTCTGCGCGATAAAGGTTTTAACCTTTTTAGATTGAAAAAAGTGCAAGTTTTTAGGTCGCTCAGGTTCAGAAAGTTAGTATTTTGGGTTGACTATGGCGTATTTTGGGCTGACTATGGCAGAAAAATTAAGGGACGATATCTTCTTCTCCTGACTCCTGACTCCTACCCTTACTAATCAGGACTTACGCAGAGGCACTATATAAAGCGTTCAAAAACTATAACGTTACACATATGCAGTAGTTATAACCCAAAAATGCGTAAGTCCTGACTAATAAGACTTTTTCAGCAAACCCTAATTAATTCTGTCCGAGTACTTATCAATTATCAATTATCAATTATCAATTATCTATATATCCATTATCGATTATCTATTATTAATATGACCAAACGCTAAATCTAAGGTCAGATTTGCTAAAATATCTAGTGGATCGATATCAATTAGGGTATTACGTTTGAGTTTCTTCAAGACCACCGATATCTCTGTACAACCAGCAATCACCAATTCTGCTCCTTGTTCCTCTAACCATTTCATCGCATTGTCTAAAATCAAAATTGGCTCTGGTAAAATTTCGGTACCTGTAGCTTTCACTCCCCAAGCTGGATTATAGATAGCATCCATAACATCCGTTCTTAGAAACCTATGATAATCTATATAAATCTATGATTATCTGTTCTATTTTTGCTTCATTCTGGCAACGTCTGCGTTATCCAGTCCACAAACTGTCACGGTCGAACTGACCGCCATAGCTAGATTTAAACTAGCATTCAAATCTCGATCGCAACTAAAATTGCAGTGTTCGCAATTGAAAACGCGCTCTGATAAAGACAGAGACTCTTTAACAGTTCCACACCTACTGCAAGTTTTAGAACTAGGAAACCATCTATCAACAATGATTAACTCAGAACCATATAACTCACACTTGTACTCTAACTGTCTACGAAACTCATAGAACCCCATATCAGCAACAGCCTTAGCTAGCTTGTGATTTGACATCATACCTGATACATTTAAGTCTTCTATTACTATTTGGCTGTGGTTTTTAGCCAAATAAGTAGTTAGTTTATGCAATGTATCTTTCCTGATATTGGCTACCTTTGTGTGTAGTCTAGCTATTTTTAGCTGTGCTTTTTTCCAGTTATTGGAAAATTTGGTTTTATGTCTGTTTAGGTATTGCTCTCGTGAGAGTTTAGCTTCTAACTTTTTGTAGGATTTAGCACCAACAAAAACCTCACCAGTGGATAAGGTAGCTAGAGATTTTACACCTAAATCTACACCAACTACATCTATTGATTTCTCAGTAATTTGAGTTTCTGTTTCTATCTTGAAGCTAACAAACCATCTATTAGCTTTTTTACTAATAGTTACAGATTTAGGAGTAACATTATCTGGCAAGATTTCATAAGTTTTAATCCATCCAATTCTCGGTAATTTTATGCGATCAAAACCTACTGATATTGATCCATCTAGAGTGAAACTATCATCCCTACCTTTTTTCTTGAATTTAGGCATTCCCGACACTTTGGTAAAGCAGCGTTTCCAGGCTGATGATAAATATCTCAAAGCATATTGAGGTGCTGTTTTAGAAACCTCGTAATACCAGAAGTTTTTCGGTTTAACCATTGCTACTAAAAGTTTATGCAGGTCAATTGCAGTAGGAAATTTAAGTTTACTATCAGGATTATTTGAATTGTGATTCAATATGTTTTTGGTCAGCCACAATCCCCAGTTCCAGGCATGACGGGCTACACCAGCGTGTTTAGCCAGTAAGGTTTTTTGCACTTTTGTGGGATGTAGTTCAGTTTTGAATCCAAGTAGCATAAAATCAAATACAGATAATCATAGATTATACTAGATAATCATAGATTATGTCAAGCTGTTAATTACCCTCTGTAATTGGGAGTCTAATTGTGGTGAAATCACAGTTAACCCTAAAGCACTTAAACTATTGTCATAAATTTTAGCTTGTAATGTTCCTGTTGTGGCCAAAACACCAATCTTGTGAGACTTAAGATAATGACTCTTAATAAATGCTCCAGTCGTATTCATCAGATGGACCCAGGGAATATCTAATTGAGGTTGTACCCTTTCATAAAAAGCATGAGCTGTGTTACAGGTAACTACCAAAAAATTAGCTCCTGCCATTTGTAAGATTTTCCCGTATTTAACTATCCAAGGACTACAGTCTGGCACTTCTCCCAATAAACTTTGAGTCCGATCGGGAATATCAGTAGCATTAATTAAAATCCAAACGGGATGGTGGCGATCGCCAACAACTCCTCGCGCCTTATTAAAGGCAATTAACCGACGTTCAAATTCAATATGTGCTAGTGGACCAACTCCCCCAATAATTCCAGGGATTGCTTTTTGCCGAGTCCATTGTTTCATAATCAAGATGCTAACTTAAGAACAACCTAAACTCTCGCGAGTTGCTACTCCTGTAATGGGATTTTTTCCTGAAGCTGTTTCACACATTAATTTTATCTGATAGCGATCTACCATTGCTCCAGAAAAATCTGTCCCTGTCACGTCTGCATTACGGAAGGTGCTACTCATCAACATGGCATCTGTGAAAATAGCATTAGTTAAGTTAGTTTCATCAAAGCTAACTCGATCTGCAAAAGTCTCAGTAAAATCTGCTCCTCTTAAGTTAGCTCGAAAAAAGTCTCCTTTAGTAATAATTGTGCTTTGCAGATTTGCACCTTGAAAATTTGCACCCCACATTGTTGCACCCGCAAAGGAAGTACCATGTAAATCTTGGTAAGAAAAATCTCGATCGTTTAAGTTTGTGAGAGTATAGTTGACAGTATTTTCTTGTGCTTGAGCCGGATAAATATTCATCAGACAAAGACCTGCAACTGTCAAAATTAAGACAAATACCAAAATTCCTTTTTTAAGCATTACAATAACTACTCCCAAAATTCAATCTAACTAAATTATAACTTACGCACGCACAAGGTATTTTCGGCATTACCAGCAATCATGAAGTCATCTCAAGCTAATACTTTCGTACTAGATGCGTAAGTTCTATAGTTCTATAAATGATAAATATATCAAATAATATGTCAATATTCAATTATTGGTGTATCGGAAACTTTTTCTACCCGTGAAGGTTATTCGTTGCAGTTAGCTGGTACTGGTAGCTCCTATAACGACTTTACTTGGCAGAATGCTTCCCCTAAGACTTATGACTCAGTAAACCAAGGACAAAATTTTGTTGTTTAAGGATTAAATTTTGTCAGTTTTTCATTGGTTAGGAATTAGACATGAATAAGTCTAATTCCTGCCAATATCTAGTATCAAAATTTAAGCATTCAGCTATTAGCATTCAGCTTTCATCTTTTCCTGGGGAATACGTTCTAATTTCCTGCAGAATGCTACTAAAACAGCTTTTGAAAGTAATAACTCTAAGGTTAGCTGATAACCAATTTCATTTCCTTTCCTTCGGAATGCTACGCAAACGGAATGCTCCGCAAACATAACTTTTAATTCTCCTTTCATAGCCGTTAACCTAGTTCCGACCCAGGAGGCTAGCTGACGGCTAAATACCTACATCAATATTGAGAACAAACCTATTTGCTTAGTGCTGTACTTAGACATTTTATGGTAGAAAAAATGCCTGTTTTGAAACTTTATTTACTTACCATTAATAATAAAAGCTTTGCCAATATTGTTCAGACAGGTTAACCAGTTATTTATAGCTATTTTCAGGTAGATCAACCACACAGTCAAAATCATAACCATTGTAGGAGCTATTTCGTACAGAATGCTTCGTAAACATGAATTTTCCCTACTAAGTATCTAGGCAAAATTAATTACCTAAATTTTATTGCCTCTAATTTTTACAACTTATTATTTTTAGTTTTAGAGTATGTTTCAATAATTAACAATTGACACTGCTTTAACTGAGCTTTTTAGATTTTAATATTAAACCACTTCCTAAAATTCCTAATATAAATAAACCTATTGTTGAACTAGGTTCTGGCACTCGAACTTCCTTACTAATCTTAGTATTTTTAACTATAAGATTATTTTTATTTGATAAATAACTATTTTTTACTGGTTGAGTTAATGCTGCTGATAGTAAACTAATTTGTGGTTGAGTATTCAAAGATTCTGCCATAGTTATTATTTGAAAATCAACTGTTTCTTAATTAAAGCCATCTAATTGAAATGTGTTATGAAATACCTCAACAGCAGTTTCATAAATACCAATACTTTCCTCAAACAAATAACCTAAATTTTGATTACCAATTATAGGTAACTCTAGACCAAATTCCCCGGCCACAAAATCCAGACCAAAATCAATACCTAAACTGGTAGAGTTGCTAAACAAGGCATGAAAATCAATAAATACTTCTATTTCTAGAAAGTCTCCTACATTATCAGGCATGATTAAGGAAATTTCATCTCCAATATTAAAGTTGATTATTGTGTTATCTTCTAACTGTAATCTGGCTGGTAATATGGTGGTTAAAGAAAAATTTTGCAACATTGATAAAGCCATTGCTACTTCTATATCGAAAAGATTGTAGAAGAAGCCAAGATTCCCAAAAATTCCTAAATCTAATTCTTGCTTTTCTTGTAATGATGGTAATCCAAATAATAGACTAGCTAAACCATCTAAATCTATGGCAGCTTTCATAAATTCATCTTCCCCAGATGAAATTAGTTGATTCTTGAGAGAATTTTTAGACTGAAATTTAGTTGTATTTACTTGAGGTAAACTAATATCAAAATCTCCGAATTTTTCATCTAGTTGTAAATTAACATTATCCCCATCTAGATTTACTAGATTAATTGTTTCATCAATATCAAATCCCAAATCTAGTTGATTTCCAGGCTCAATATTTACTCCTGTAGCTACATCAAATATTAAATCTAAATCATAGGAAGCATTTATACTTTTTGTCGAAAAACTGGCATGATCAGCAAAAGAAAAACCAGATCTAATTGTCAAGATTTCTCCTGCTTTTACAGATGTATCTGGAATCTCAAAAAATAAATCAACCGGAATTAAAGCATCAACAATACCACCGTTTAAATTAAAAGTATTTTGTAAACCTAATTTACCTTCTGTAAAAGCATTAAAACCTACATCTAATTGTTCAATTTGTGGCCAAATACAAACACCCCAAACTTTCTTACCACAACCAGTATTTTGAATCAGAGAATAGTTTTTTGCTAATGACTCATTCCACTCGACTGCAAACAAACCACTATCACCACCCCAACTAAAATTGCCGTTTTCCTCACCCCAAATATTCTGATTTGATGTGGTAAACTCTAAATCAAATTTGAGAGTTGTCCCTAATGTCACATTGGGTAGGGCGATCGCTGTAACACTAGCAACTACGACTGATATTACAGTCTGAAGTAGTTTCATTTTTTTATACCTCTCAAGACAAAGCTTTTATTCCAACTTCTTTTTTCTGTTGTTGGGGGTATGGTATCTGGATAATTCTGATGCCTTGAGATAAATTTATTTACTAGAAGCTCCTAAAAGTTCTAGATAACTAGGTTGTTAATATAAAAAGCCGGTGAGGAGACTCGAACTCCTGACCGTTCGATTACAAGTCGAGTGCTCTACCAACTGAGCTACACCGGCAACGTTTTTTAATATAGCAAAGCTAAAGCTATTTTTGCAACCCTTTTTTACTTTTAAATCATATTTCTTTTAAATAGCTTAACAAGTCGGCCATTTCTTGCTCATTGGCCTGGAATTGGGGCATAGGTGGTGTTTGGCCACTAACTACTTGCTTAATAATTGCCACGTCCGACTTATGTTGGGAAATTCCTTCTAAACTAGGACCGACCTGACTATCTGTAGGCCATTCGTGACAACCTGCACAATTCATCCGAAAAATCCCATGGCCTTTAACCGGGTCTCCCTGGAGGGACAATACGTTTTTGATATAAGGATCAGAAACTTGAAACTGATTAACTCCTAGGATTATAAATAGGATTACCAAGAGAACAGCCAGACCAACTAAGCTGATCCACTGTAGTAGGACTTCTTTTTTGGTGTCAGCAAGTTGGTTATCCAAAATCTTTAATATCTCAACAATTATGTACAAGAAAATTTAATATCAATTTACACATCTTAACAGTTTTAATTCTTTCAGGGGAAGATTTTTATCCAAAGTTTAAAGATTTAAATATATGGGCTAGAAAGTTTTGGGGGGAACAATCACAAGAGATTAATTAAGCCTCAATAGATTAACTTGTAATATGCTCTAAGCTTAATCCAAACTTTAATCTACTATATTATTATTTATGTTTTTGATTTTTGTTTTGAAATATTGGTTAGGTAGCGATCCGCTCTTAGCCTTAAGGCCACCAGAGGATGTCAATCCTAGGTTCAAAATAAATAGTAGTATTGATTAATAACAAACAAAAATTTCAATCAAAGGAGTTGGCTTCGTGGTAGAACCATTACTTTCTGGAATCGTACTAGGTCTGATTCTCGTGACATTGGCAGGACTATTTTTTGCAGCCTACCAACAATATAAGCGGGGCAACCAATTAAATATTTAATTAGCCAATCTTGCTGTCACATGATCGTTAGGTTCTCCGTAGGACTTAAATACTGGACAGAAAACGATAGCTATGAATCCAAATGGCACAAGCTAAGATTGTTCTAATTGTGGTGAAAAAGTCCTAAAAAATTTGTCAGACAGAATTCATTATTGTCCTTCGGAGCGGCATTGTGATGTGTCGCGATAAAAACACAGCCAGAAATATAAAATACAGGGGGATAGAGCATTCCCTTCTTAGAGTTTCCTGGAGTCATGCAACAGGGGGACTAGAAAGCGAGGGAGCTTACACTAACCTTGGGGTATAGTGTGGCAGTATGTCACGTTAAAATATTTCTGCCCTCGATGGAACAAAAAAAAGTTAAAGCTGTATTGCCATAAACTTTCTGCCGACAAATTTCTAAGGTGGGAACTGATTTAATCGGCCATCTTTCGGGACTATGTTCCACTGCTAACTCGCTGGTTGGTGCTAGAAGTTGATATTGAGCGATCGCCTCTAATACTGGTTGATATAAGTCACTAGCATAGGGGGGGTCAAAATAAATCAAATCAAACTGCTGCCCTACCAGCACTTTTAACCGTTTCAACACATCTCCCCGCAACACCTGAAATTGCTGGGATGAGGTAGCCACGAGTTGCCAATTTTGGCGAATTGTAGTACAAGCAGGGCCATATTGTTCGATGGCGATCGCTAAGGATGCTCCTCTACATAAAGCTTCTGCACCCATGGAACCCACGCCAGCACATATATCCAGCCATCGACATCCATCTATATTATTTTGCCAAATATTAAATACGGCTTCTCGCACCTTGGCCAAAGTTGGACGAGTTGCCATTCCTGGTAAAGTTTTTAGTTGACGATTACCGTATATTCTTAAATTCATGCTAATCAAAGGGAATATAAGGAGAATGGGGAGATATATTGACATCCTAACTGCCGTAAAACGGACGGGGATTCCTACTAGAAGGGCGAGGCTTCAGACCCAATTTTTCGGTGATTCAAAAAGGAATTATGCAAAAATGCTATATGTAGAACCCCTGAAGGTATCTTCATAAATTTAGCAACGAGTCAGGAGACAGGAGACAGGAGACAGGAGACAGGAGACAGGAGACAGGAGGTAAGAGGTAAGAGGGAAGAGAGAAGAAGGAAGATGTGGGGAGAAATAATACAAAAAATTCAACACTCCTTGAGATGATGATTTTTCCTCAAAATTGATGCGCGAAAAGACTTGACTACCATAATTATATAGCTATCAAATGGGTTCTATAGA
>NZ_JBNHEP010000176.1:0-6697 GCF_050015995.1 Dapis brunnea BLCC-M229
TTGCTGCTAAAAGCTCTGGGTCTTCTTAAGATTTGTTTTACAAACAGTCTCTTATTATCTGAAGTATCTATTACTAAAAAACCTGGTCGATCTGAGATATCCTTGGTTTCAAAAAATATAAATCTACGAAAAAGCTTGTTTGTTATACTAATTCACTTTAAAGATGTCACAAATAGTTTCAAACTTTAAATGTCAAATAATTGCCTCAAACCTTTCTCTTGTCAAAGTTTTTAGCCTATCCAATCTAACTTCTGAATTCTCAATTCTCAATTCTCAATTCTGTGAAATGGTATTAGATATCTTTGCGTAACTCCTGTTATACCATTTATCAAAAACTTTTCTACATTTTATTGAGTAGGGGAATAGGTAGGGACGTTAGATGCAACGTCCGTAAAGAGAAGTAAACATAAGAATAATTAAGACTAAATCCCTAACAATTATTAAAAAAGTGATTCGGCTTGTGTTAATTACTTAATAATTGAAGTGTCGTCAAGTATAACATTAATGCATGGTAATTGGTATTTGTGCATTTATTCAAAAGTTTTATCTATTTTGTATTCTATTATCAAGCATTTGTATTAATACTGTAATTGTAGCTAAATAAGAGAAATTTGTACCTTTTTAATGCTGATTGTGTATAGTAGTTGAAAGCCTGACTATTACCTTTGCTTAAAAAATTACAATTTTGTAACAAAAATTGTGAATTTTTGTATGACATTATGTTAATATTAGGTAAAGACTTGTGTCTTTATCGTTCCTTTCCTCTTGAATTTTCTCGTATTGCCAAACCACCATCTCTCATTATCTACTAAAAAAAAGTTAATGTAGGAATATTTTTGGCAACAGGTATGATTTTATATAGCAATTCCCATGCTGTTGAGGTACAAAATTGGTTGGTTTTAGGGAATAGGAAACAATTAACTGGGAATAGGAAATAGAATACAAATAAAGATTAGGTATACCTCATTAGACTGAGAAACGCTATATAAATCTCTAAAAACTAAACAAGCCTTTTATTTAACTATTTGCATAGGTTAGCAAAAGAGAAGTAAAAGTTACTCACCAAATCATTTTTCGTAAATTTTTACTAAAAATATTTTCCATGAGCGCCTCTTATCTTTTCTCTCTTGATTTGCTCCAGCCAAAAATCCATATCTTTAATTCACGCCTATGTCTATATAGACATGGGCGTAAAACAAAAAACTTTTTCTCAAACCCTTTTAGGAAAGTTTTATAGAACGTTCCTGCATCATTTTTCACGCTTGTATATATTGCTCATAACTGTACAATTGAAGAAAATATAAGACATAACAAAACTAATAATTAATTATGTGGCAAATATTAAGTCAACTATTTTTACCTAATTTTATTCCCCAGGGAAACAATCTGTGGCCACCTGAACCAATATGGTTACATTTGTTATCAAATTTATTCATAGCGATCGCCTATTTTTCAATTTCAGCAATTCTAATTTACCTTGTGCAAAAACGGAAATATGTAATACTTTCGGGAATATTTGGTTTATTATGCACTGTGATGATCTTATGTGGTATAGGTCATTTGATGGTAATATTAAGTCTATGGTATCCCAATCCTTTTCATTTGCTAATCGGGATTCAGAAATTTATCACTGCCCTAATTGCTTGCTACACAGCTTGGCAACTGTTAAAGCTATTACCTAAACGTTTGTCTGGGAAAACCACCGCAGAATTAGAAGCAATTAACCAACAATTAGAAATAGAAGTAGCCCAACGCCAACAAGTAGAAGCAGCATTAGAGCAAACTAATCAAAACTTAGAAACAGAAGTACAAAATCAGACTGCTGAATTATCAACAGCTTCAGATAACTTACAACATGAAATAGAAAAACGCCAACAAATTATATCATCATTACAAGCAAGCGCTAAACGGGAAAAAGTTATCTCTCTAGTCATTCAAAAAATACGTCAGAGTCTAGATATTCCCACCATATTTCAAACCACAACTCAAGAATTACAACAAACAATTTATTGTGACCGGGTAGTTATCTATCAATTTAATCCTGACTGGAGTGGGCAAATAGTAGCAGAGTCAGTCGAAAGTGGCTGGAAAATTTTAGTACAGGAACAAGAAAATGATCCTAGTCTCAAACAAAACGCTATGGGAAATGAAAACTGTTACAAAGATTTATCTAATCCCGTTGGGATAAAAGATACTTACCTACAAGAAGAAAAAGGTGGTATTTATAGCCAGGGCGCAAAGTATCGAGCAATTGAAAACATTTATCAAGCTGGATTTACTAATTGTTATATTGAACTATTAGAGAGTTTTCAAGCTAAAGCATATATCAATGTTTCCATAATTAGTAACAATAAACTATGGGGATTATTAGCTTGTTATCAAAATTCTGCTCCTCGTAAGTGGGAAAATCCAGAAATTAATATTGTTATTCAAATTGGCAGTCAGTTAGGAGTAGCTTTACAGCAAGCAGAATTATTAGCCGAAACTCAACGAAAGTCATTAATGTTAGAAAAAGCCTTAGTAGCAGCAGATGCAGCTAACCAGGCTAAAAGTAATTTTATTGCTTCAATGAATCATGAATTGCGCACTCCTTTAAATGCAATTATTGGTTTTACTCAACTAATGAATCTCGACTCATCCATAACTACCAAAAACAAAGAATTTATTCAGATTATTAATCAAGCAGGCGAGCATTTACTCCAATTAATTAATACCATTTTAGAAATTTCGAGAATAGAGGCTGGTAAAACAACATTAAATATCGCTAATTTCGACCTATTTTCTTTGATAAATAGTATTGAAAAAATGTTTAGTTTAAAAGCCTTGAATAAAAATTTGTACCTAGAATGTAAATGGGATATTAATGTGCCCCAATATATCCAAACTGACGAGAAAAAATTGCGCCAAGTTTTAATTAACTTATTGGGAAATGCCATCAAATTTACTAACAAAGGAGGAGTCACATTAAGTATTAGCAAAACACAAGAGAAAAACTATCTACAGTTTGAAGTGAGTGATACAGGTTATGGTATTGCTCCAGAAGAAATAGATAAATTATTTCAAGCTTTTGAGCAAACAGAAACAGGTCGTAAATCTAAACAAGGAACTGGATTAGGTTTAACTATTAGCCAGAAATTTGTACAACTGATGGGAGGGAATATTTCTGTTAGTAGTACAGTAGGTTTAGGAACAAAATTTACATTTGATATTGAGATAGAGGAAGCAGAATTACCTGAAACTGAAACTGCAAATCCTGATAATATTATAGCTTTAGCACCCAATCAACCAGAATATAGGATTTTAATTGTCGAAATACTAGAAGTTGACAGTATTTTATTACTTGAAATTTTAAGTACAATAGGTTTTGTTGTGCAGGAAGCTACTGAAATTAATCAAATAACTAATATTTGGCAAAATTGGCGACCCCACTTAATCTTGATAGATTTAGAGATATTAGCTAAATCAGGAAAGGAAGCGATCGAATCTATTAAAAGAGATAGTAATAATCAGCCACCTGTAATTTTTGCCCTAACAACTCAAACTTTTGCAGATCGGGCTAGTAAAATTTTATCTACAGGTTGCGATGAATTGATTATGAAACCATTTTCTCAGATAATTTTGTTGGAAAAAATTGCTGAATATTTAGGGGTAAGCTACATTTATGAAAATGGGAATCCAGAAAATAATTGGCAAATTGACAAACCACAAAATTCATTACAAAAAAATTATTTAACACCAGAAATGTTGTTAGCAATGCCCATGGAATGGGTGAGAAATTTGCATCGATCAGCTCTTGTAGCAGATGCAGATTTAATTCTTAACTTAGCAGCAGAAATTCCAGCATCTAATTCTGATTTATCCGAAACATTAATAGAGTATGTAAATCAACTTAAATTTGAAGATATTACTGATTTAACAGAAAAAATTATTGACCAAGAAGACAATCAAATTTAATTATAAAGTTTCTCACTATTTGTGATATAAAGTAAAATTATTTTTCTAATTTTTTATTACCTAAAACCTATAGCAGTTTTCATTAACATAGAATACAGAGATTTTGGCTCAAAGGCAATTATGCTGAGAGCAGAGGGTAGAAGTTTTGTAGTCAACATTTTGGAAAACCGCTATAAATATAATTTTGGGTGTTGCTGATTAGGTATAAAACTCCTTAATTAGGGTTTGCTTATGGGAGTCTTTTAGTAAGGGGGAGGAGTCAGGAGAACCGAGTCAGGAGAAATGGGAATTATACCATTTCTCAAAAAGAATACTATACCCGATTGGGTGGAGAAGTGTGGGGAGTGTGGGGAGGAATAAACATAAGAATAATAAACATTAACTGGGCTAATAAAAAGCAAAAAAGTAATTTCCCCTGTGTTAATTACTTAATAACTGAAGTGCGACTAAGTATAGCAATGCTTTTGGGAATTGGTATTATAGAGTAGTTAGTCAGAAGAATAGTCCCTTAATTTTTCTGCCTCGCATTACCCCAAAATGCTCACTTTTTCGGCTCGCTTCAACCGAAAAGCTGGTACTTTTTCCACACCTAAAATTGGTCAAACCTTTATCCGTCAATGCTTTGATATTTAATCAGTAAACCCTAAATTAGATAAGTTATACCATTTCACAGAATTCAGAATTCAGAATTCAGAATTCAGAAGTTAGATTGGATAGGCTAAAAACTTTGACAAGAGAAAGGTTTGAGGCAATTATTTGACATTTAAAGTTTGAAACTATTTGCGACATCTTTAAAGTGAATTGGTATTAAGAATCCTTAATTCCCCTTGCAAATAATATCTATATCCCTGTTCTTAGGAAGGGAAAAACTCCTTTATATTTCCTGAATCCTGACTTTTAAATACTGTAATATAATAAATTTCTTTAGTAACACCGAATTTTTGACCTTAGGAGTATGAGAATTGCTATATGAACAACTCTAACCATAAAATTACTGGAAATATTCTGATTGTTGATGATATTCCAGAAAATATCAAGCTTTTATCCCAGATATTGAAAAATGCAGGACACAGAGTTCGAGCTGTAACTAATGGAAAAATGGCATTAAAAACTATTAATTTTCAAGTTCCAGATTTGATTCTATTGGATATTAATATGCCTGAAATGAATGGCTATGAGGTTTGTGAGCAACTTAAAGCCAACCAAGAAACTCAGAATATACCAGTAATTTTTGTGAGCGCTCTCGATGAAGTTTTCAATAAAGTAAAAGCTTTTTCTGTAGGAGGGCTAGACTATATTATTAAGCCATTTAATCTAGAAGAAGTTTTAATCAGAATACAGAATCAACTTCAGATTAATTATAGTAGAAGGCTAATTATCAAGCAAAATTTGATGCTTGAGGAAAAAAACAAAAAGCTATTAACCTCACAAACTTTATTGAGCAAAAAATCTGAAAGTCTAGAACAAACTTTACGGGAACTAAAACAAGCTCAAGTTAAAATCATTCAAAGTGCAAAAATGGCTGGTTTGGGACAATTAGCCGCAGGTATTGCCCATGAAGTTAATAATTCAATTAATTTTATTGATAATAATCTTGACTATGCAAATAGTTATCTCCAAGAATTACTAAATTTAGTTAAACTTTATCAGGAGGAATTCCCATCACCCAATCAAAAAATTCAGAAGAATCTAGAAGATATCGACCTAGATTTTTTGAGTGATGATTTACCTCAGCTCATATCTTCTATGAAAAAAGGAGCAGAAAGGATTCAGAAAATAGTCGATTCCCTTAGCAATTTTTCTAGAATTAATCAGGCAGAATATAAGTTAGTTGATATTCATCAAGGAATTGAAAGCACTTTAGCTTTGTTAAAGTCTAGACTAGAAGAAACAGATAATTTATTACCAGTTAAAATTATCAAAGAATATGCTGAAATCCCGCAAATTAAATGTTATCCTAATCAACTGAATCAAGTTTTTTTAAATTTATTGAATAATGCTATTGATTTTTTAGAGGCAAAGAGACAAAACAAAATTGAACAGCAAATAAATTCCGAACAGCAGTTGCCGAAAATTTGGATTATCACAGAACTAGCAACTAATGAAAAAATATTAATTAAAATTGGTGATAATGGAGTAGGTATAGATGAGTCTATAATACAACGAATCTTCGAGCCATTTTTTACCACCAAAAAAATTGGTAAAGGTACTGGATTAGGATTATCAGTTAGTTATCAAATAATAGTAGAGCAGCATCACGGAAAACTAACTTGTGATTCTAAAATTGATGAAGGTTCAACATTTATGATTGAGATTCCTATCAATTTTTCATCCAAATAATTTTAAAGTCCTCATCACGATAATACTTAATAGCAACTTCTGGCGCTGCTATCTCTTTCAATTCTGCTTCATTTTCGGTTAATAAATTATCATAAGTATGAAAGGCGTGCTTTTCTACTTCTTCCATAAAAAAGTAAGCTTGACTAGGAGCAACTGCGTATAAAAATGCAATAATCCAGTAGTAAATCAAACCCACTGTTTGAGCGAGAATACGATCATAATCATGATGTTTATGAGGATATTTTGAGATAAGTTCGTCAAACAAAATTTCTGCTTCTCTATATCTAAATAAAGTAATTAAAACATTCCCTTTCTGTACATAGAAATTGAAATAGTGAGGAAACTTACTAATAGCATTTTCCCAACGCACCAAAGCCAAATTCCAATTCCCCAAACTATGAGC
>NZ_JBNHEP010000177.1:0-49047 GCF_050015995.1 Dapis brunnea BLCC-M229
AAATAGCCAGAGAATTTTGCCGAGGGGTTGAGTTTCCAAAACCTCTATCTTAATTAGCAACAAAATTCATTTTCTAGGGAAATCTATTTCATAAATTTAGTTGATTCTGTTTTCCTCCTATTTTATATATCTGATAGTCACATCCTCCTGAATAACAAGATTAATTTCTTCAGGTGTTTTGTTGCTTGGTACTTGAGTCTTTGTACCAATAATTATCTTTTTACCAAACTCTCGTTTAACTTTGCCAATTATTTGATTAATTCTTTGTTCCGTTAAAGGTTCATAATTTTCTGTAAGCCAATCAATAATACGTTTTGCATAGGCACGATTTAGATAATTAACACCTGTTGCTAGTTTCTTTTGAGTTAATTCTGACTCTTCAGATATCTTCTCAAGCTCACTGCTTAAATTCTCAAAATAATCGTCAATATTTTCAGATACTAACTGACAAGACTTGGAAAACTCACTCTCAGATTTTTTCAGAGTAGTTTCCTTTTGAGCAATAATTTGATTACTTAACGACTCAGATATTCTCTGAACAGCTTCACTTTTTTTCTGATTTCTAGATTTAAACAATCCACTAATCATACTCACAACTGTACTAATAACTCCAATAGTTACCCCTGCAAAAATACCCATCGGAGTAAAAAAAGTAAATATAGTTCCAGCTATCAACACAATACTACCAGCTATTTTGACAAAATTGCGGTCAAAAAAACTTGAATCTTGTTCAGTAAAATCAAAATCAAAAGCACCTAACTCGTTAATTAATTGTAATTCACTCCCTACCTCATCAACCGCTTCTTTTACTTCTTGATTAAACTTTTGACTAGCCACTTGATAGGAACTTTCTAGTCTTTCCTCTAACTCTATTTCCTTAAGTTTTTTCTGCCATCCCTCTTTTAATTCACTCTCATTTTTATCCCAATAATCTTCAGCAAAAGAGCTAATAATATTCAAAGCATCCTCAAAAACAGCCTTAATTTCCTGTACCAAAAAATTCAAAGCATCCTGCCGAGACTTATCAATTTTGTTCTGAATATCTCCACGCTTATTTTTCAGAAATTGTGCCAAATTCTCATAAACTTCAGACCGTGCTTTTACCCAATTCAACGGTTGCTCAATAACACCAACAGTAGAACCCAATAAAGTTTGAGACCTCCTGATTTTTCCATCCTTAATTAAAGACTCTCTCACCGAATCTAAAAAATCCTGTATTCGACTCGCCTTAAATAACTCATTTTTTCGTTTTTTATCCTCAGTTTCACCAGAAATTTGTGCCGCCAATAACATTACAGGTACTATCGAAAAATAATCATTACCATAATACTTTCGAGCATAACTACGAATCCGATTAATATGTCCGCCAATACCACTCTTGCCCTCCATTTCAAACAGCTTATTTGGATTCTTGAGAAAATACTCCAACCTCCGCGAGTCTCGCAAATTATATTTAACATTCAACAAAATAACTAAAGGTTTAGCCTTCCTCTTCAGCAAACCTAAAAAACTAAACTCACTCTCCTGAATACTATCATTAGTCACCACATAACAAATTACATCCGACTCATCAATAATACTCTTAGCAATTTCCTCATCACTCTTACCTCCAGGCGCACCAATACCAGGAGTATCAATAACCCGAATATTCTTCCATTCATAAACTCGATTAAAACGAGTAGTTCGCTGTTTACCCACACCAATAGCATCCCATCCATCATTAGTAATAATTGCATGAAGGGTACTTTTTCCTGCCTTAGTTTTCCCCATAAAAGCAATACTAAAATGACTCAAAGCACGTTCTTTAGAGCGAAGAGATTCTTGAACACCATCAATTTCTTTAATAATTTTAGCCGTAAGTTCCTTGCAAATTTCCTCTAGTTGACTTACCACTTCCTGAGCAGAAGTAGCTTCACCTTTTCCACTACTTTTATCCTTTATTTCTTGAATAACTTTTTGCAGATTTATTCCCAAATTTTGCAAAGCTTTATCTGTATGTTTCAAAGCTCTTTCTGCAAATACATAATCTTCCTCCGCAATAAACCCACACTGACGTATTGCCTCATCATATTCAGGTCCAGATAACAAAATTTCCCGGCGTAGTTGTTCGACCTTTTGCTGCTTCCCACTAAAAGTCGCCAACTTATCTACCAGAGCTTTTGATAATAAAGAATCAGCATTTTTCAGCATCCTCGCTCCCAAAGATACCTGCTCCTTATCCCCATTCCCAATAAACCTCGTATCAGCAAAAGCACTAGCTTTCTCTATTTGTCGTTCCACCTCACCATCAGACCAACCCCAAATTTTGGCTACTTGTTGCGCCATTTGTCGTTCCAATGCCGAGCAAAAACCATCCACATAGGCAATGCTCAATATTTGTCCCATCGCCTCATTTCTCTGGCGGGGTGCTACTCGCGATGCAATTTCTGCCACAGATAACTGCTCTTCATCCTGAGTCAGAATTTTTTCCATTTCTGTAAGAGTCGTTGCTCCTACTTTGCTTTGTTCTGCCAACTCATGCAAAGCTTTTGACTCCTCAGTGTGAATTTGTTGGTCAGCACAAACCATCTGAGCTACTAATAGAAATGGGTAGTCTAGGTCTTTTTTCAGTGACTGTTTCATAACTAAGTATCCTTTCAATGATTGTTCCGAGCTAGAAGCATTTGCCATCCCCATCTAAAAGTCAACAGTAATTTTTCACCCTCCACCACCGTGAAATTACTAAACTTTTTATCTCATCCTGAGAAGCTCTGAAATTTTCATCAGGGGGGTTGCCTTCAGCCAAAAACTCTGATAATCTGACAATAAGAAATGTTATTGGTTTTAACTCGCCCTTGTGTATGAATTTTTATTCAACAAGATAATAGATAGGTAATGTTGCAGGGAAAATATAGTTCTCATTATCATCTCATCTCAAAATAGCGATCGATCGCCTACGGAGTAATTCTATTAATTCAAATAAGCAGTAAGGAATTACACAAAAATTGCATTTTATGAAGCACTCAAAAAAACAGCAAGAGAAAAAAGGTTGCACGGGATCAAAAACTTTGATATAGTAAACTTGGTGGGTGTTGCTCGCCCATATACATGATTTTTTATTCAACTAAAAAAATGAATCATACCGAAATCAGCATAACCCTCAAACTATTCGCAGCGTACCAAGAAGTCTACAAAGTTCCCGAACTCCAACTAACCCTCTGTGCAGGAACAAAAGTATCCCAACTACTAGAAAACATCATCAGTCAACACCCCGAACTAGAAAAATGGCGAAATGTCACCAAATTTGGCATTAACCTCAACTTTGTCCCACCAGAAACCATCCTTAAAGACGGTGACGAAGTAGTCCTCATTCCTCCAGTAAGTGGTGGCCTCAACAACTTTAGAATATAGATATTTTTTTTAGAAAATAGAATTTCTTACGTATATAGCAATGGGTGACAGATATAAAGGTAAATTTTCACCATCAAATGCTACATTTGCTACTCAAAATAATATAAAATTAATAGTATTAGCTACTAAAATCAACACAAAAAAGGTAACACAAAAAATATAAACACTTCTCAAAGCAATAAAACTAACTCCGAAACTATTAATCAAAATAGATATAAAAACGACAAAAAAAGCTATATAAACCACTTTAATTTCAAAAAAAAGCTTCAAAAAAATATTTCAGCTACTACCAAAACCGCCATATAAACAACCTAATTAACTCATAGACTTAGTAGAATTAACTACCAAAGAAGAAAATTTATATGTAGCATTTAATATCGAACACTTTCCATTTAAATCAATCCCGACTATTTTTATCGGGTATAGTTGACGGTGATTTTTACCCATGCTAATATCCAAAAAATGCTGAATAGTTCTGAGAAAAGAAGTAGGGAGTAAAGACCATGACCCAGGCAATAACAACTCACAATCAAATCCACAGCACAAATACAGCCATAGAAAATCTCAAATGCAAAGAATGTGGAGAAGAATATGCTCTAGAAGCCAAACATATATGTGAAGATGTATGCTTCGGTCCTTTAGAAGTAAAATATGACTATGAAAAACTCAGTCAAACAGTAAGTCGGGCAACAATTGAAGCAGGTCCTAACTCTATCTGGCGTTATCGTCACTTCCTACCAGTAACAACAGATAACGTTATAGATGTAGGAACAGGGATGACCCCCCTAATAAAATCAGAACGTTTAGCCCGTCGCTTGGGTCTGAAAAATCTCTATATCAAAAATGATGCAGTAAATATGCCTACCCTCAGTTTCAAAGATAGGGTAGTATCAGTTGCTCTGAGTCGTGCTAGAGAATTAGGTTTTTCCACAGTATCCTGTGCAAGTACAGGCAACCTAGCTAACTCTACCGCAGCGATCGCTGCTAAAGCAGGTTTAGAATGTTGTGTATTTATTCCTGCTGACCTAGAAGCAGGCAAAGTTCTCGGTACTCTCATTTACAACCCAACAGTTATGGCAGTTAAAGGAAACTACGACCAAGTAAACCGCCTCTGTTGTGAAGTGGCAAATACTTACGGTTGGGGTTTTGTAAATATTAATCTGCGCCCTTATTATTCTGAAGGTTCAAAAACTCTCGGTTTTGAAGTTGCCGAACAACTGGGATGGAAACTTCCAGACCATGTAGTTGCTCCTATTGCCTCCGGTTCCCTCTACACCAAAATTTATAAAGGGTTCCAAGAATTTGTCAAAGTAGGTTTAGTAGAAGATAAAGCAGTTCGTTTTAGTGGAGCACAAGCAGAAGGTTGTTCTCCAGTAGCTCAAGCATTTAAAGAAGGTCGTGATTTTATTACCCCAGTAAAACCTAATACTATTGCCAAGTCAATTGCTATTGGCAACCCTGCAGATGGTATCTACGCATTAGAAGTGGCTCGCAAAACAAACGGTAATATTGAATCTGTTACAGACCCTGAAATTATTGAAGGTATCAAGTTATTGGCAGAAACAGAAGGTATCTTTACTGAAACAGCAGGTGGTACAACTATTGCTGTATTGAAAAAATTAGTAGAGGCAGGTAAGATTGACCCTGAAGAAACTACTGTTGCTTATATTACAGGCAATGGCTTGAAGACCCAAGAAGCAGTACAGGGTGAAATTGGCGAACCTCTAACAATAGATGCAAAGTTAGAAAGTTTTGAGAGAGCTTGGGAACGCGCTCAAACATTAGACCGTCTTGACTGGCAACAAGTTTTGGTTTAATTTTTATAGTATATAGTATGGGGTTTGTTCTCCAAACCCCATACTATCGAAACTCTAACGAAACCAGGACTTACGCCAAGCTACTATATATAAAGTTCAAAAACTATAACGTTATAGTTTTTAAAGGTATATATGTGGTCTTTGGCTAATTCCTAGAAACTTTAAAATCATATATTAGGTTTTGAAAGATAATTTTTTTCTTAAAAAGAGAACTATATTATTGAACGAACCATCATAATAAGTATTTGCAAATAAGTACTAGCTACACAAATAAATTACCAAGTTATGGCAGTTACAGTTTTAATTCCAACTCCACTACAAAAATTCACTAAAGAGAAAGCAAAAATTGAATGTGGCGGTGGTAATATTTCAGAATTAATAGATTCTCTAGAAACAAATTTTCCAGGGATAAAAAAAAGTCTCTGTGATGACCAAGGGGAACCAAGAAGATTTTTAAATTTCTACGTCAATAGTGAAGATATCCGATTTTTAGAAGGAACAAAGACATCTTTGAAAGATGGAGATGAAGTTAGTATTGTGCCTGCTGTTGCTGGTGGTTAGATAGGTTTGGAAAAAAAGGGTTTTTGAGAATCTAAGTTTTTTAAAATTACCCATCAGTTTCTAAAAATCACTTCAATCAATTTACTTGAAAGGATGTGTTAACTAAATTTAACGCATCCTTCAATTTTTAAATTTCAGTAAATTAGTTCTTGATAAAGTTATATTCTGATCAGGCGATCGCTAAATACATACATAAGTGTTACTTTCCTTGGTTAAACGTCCCAGTTATATTTTTTACTCTGATTTCAATATTTTTATTTTCAGTTCTTCCAATACTTTTTCTGCTTTTTGTTGTTCATATTTATCAACAAATAATTTCTCTATGACATAATTGACAATCTTCAACAAATTATCAGCTTCTTCCATATTCACTTGCTTTGTAAAAGTAAGATGCTCTGAATGCGCTCCCTCATTTCCTAATTGCCTGACACCTTGAATTATTTCTCTTAAATCTTCTGGCATTTTTTCCTGCTCAAATAGTTGGTTAAGTCTAAAAGCAAGGCTAGCAGGATAACTTTTACCTTCAGCTTTAACAGGAATTTTAAAGTGATGACAAATTTCTTCTAATACTGCTCTGCATAAAATGAAGCTAGCACGTGGAGAAGCAGCTAAATTTAATTGAGCTTGGTAAGTAATTTCAGCAATTGATTCTGGAATTGCTGGATGTTCTTTTCGGGGGGGCATAAATATAACTTTTCTACCGTAGTCGCCCCTCTCCAGTCGATAATAACGTTCTTGTTTATCCTCCTCTGTACACAGTGTTTCTGAGTAACAAATGATCGTAATTTTACTACAAGATGGGCAACTAAAAAGCTTATATGTATAGACAACATAGAAGTCTGGCCATGAGTCATCTGATTCACTATAACTAAAGTCTTTTTCACATATCATCAAATTACCGCAATTACAAAACTCTCTCTGAAAAAACATATTAAAGTTCAAAAGTATCTATCAAGATGTACTCTAACAAGATAATCAGCGAGGGAAATTAAATACTCCACCGCTGCACCTACTAACACCAAGCTTGTATTTCCGCCAAGTCCGGACAATGAATTGCTCTAAAATCATTGTGTTTTTGTCAACGACATATTAGCAAAACTGCCAGTTCGTGTGACCCACCGGACTTGATATTAACGAAAAGAATTACTCTACTTTATCAACTACTTAAGATGCTACCTTAGCAGTAGATCTGCGTCGCCGTCTTCCCACTGGTTTAACTGTAATATCTTTTGCATCTTCTACATCTGGAATTTGCATCAAGAAAACTAGCAAGGGTTGACCTTGAAATTCTCGTCTTAACATTCGTTGAATACCACATTCAAGCTCATTTTGCAATCCAGACCAATCAACTTGAGTATTATTATGAAGATTCGAGTTAGCATACTCAGGCCAGTGATGACTCAAGCTTTTTTCTAATGTCTTGGTAACCAGTTCTTGCAATTGTGATTTTTCGACAGAACTCACCACACCACGCAAATGTAACTGAGGCTTACCAATCAATTTACCATCCAAACTAACTGCCAATGCTACAGTAACAACACCATCCTCCGCTAGTTGTTGCCTTTCTTTGAGGATGTTGTCTTCAACCATACCGGAACGGGAAGAGTCTACCAACTCAATACCAGAAGGTACTTTATCTGCAACAAAAATAGAATCTTGAGTCAGTTCTACCACATCACCATTTTGGATGACTACCATATTTTCTCGAGGAACTCCCATACCTTGAGCAGTTTGGCTGTGTTTTACTAACATCCTATGCTCTCCGTGAAATGGTATAAAGAATTTCGGACGGGTAAGCGCCAACATTAACTTTTGGTCTTCCTGACAACCGTGACCAGAAACATGAATACCTTTATCCTTTCCATAGATAACATTTGCCCCTAACATCATTAGTTTATCTATAGTATTGACAACGGCGATCGTATTGCCAGGAATGGGGTTAGCCGAGAATACTACCGTATCTCCTTTACGAATTTTTATTTGTCTATGTTCCCCTTTAGAAATACGAGTGAGTGCTGACATTGGTTCCCCTTGAGAGCCTGTAGTCAGAATCAATAGTTTTTCATCAGGCATATTCCGGACACTATGCAGAGGTACAAACAAACTATCTTCACATTTAACATAACCAAGATTGCGAGCATGAGCAATCACATTAAGCATAGATCGTCCTACTACTGCCACTAACCTACCATGTTTTTTCGCTAGTTCTAGAACTATTTGTAGTCTATGTACACTAGAGGCAAAAGTTGTCACCATTATACGTCCTGGTGCATTGGATAATACTCGGTCTAAGTTTGGATAAACTGACTTTTCTGAAGGAGTGAAACCAGGTACTTCTGAATTTGTGGAGTCACTAATTAAACAATGAACGCCTTTTTCTCCATATTCTGCAAGCTTTTGCAGATCGAATTTTTCTCCATCTACAGGAGTATGGTCAATTTTGAAGTCACCTGTATGGATAACTACTCCTACTGGTGTTGTTATTGCGACAGTAAAGCTATCCGCCATTGAGTGAGTATTACGAATATATTCAATGCTAAAATATTTACCCAACCTAACAACATCACGCGGGCGAACTGTTTTCAATTCTGTGCGATTTTGGACTCCTGCTTCCTCTAACTTATGGTAGAGTAAAGCCATCGCCAGTCTAGGTCCATAGATAACTGGAATTTCTACATTTTTCAAATGGAAGGGTATGCCACCAATATGATCTTCGTGACCGTGGGTGACAATCATGCCTTTAATTTTATGACGATTTTCATGCAAATAGGTTACATCTGGTAGGACTATATTTACACCATGCATTCCATCTGTAGGAAAAGCTAATCCAGCATCAAGTAGAATAATTTCGTCATCATACTCGAATACACAGGTGTTTTTGCCTATTTCATGGAGTCCACCCAGGGGAATAATTTTTAGGGCAGAGGGTGATTTTTTTCTAATCATAATTATCCTATTTTTACTGTTGTTTACTTTTCATCATTTCGAGCGATCGTTAATGATATTTTATACCTATTAAAATTCAGAAAAACTAACCTCTTACATACAAGATTTTAGTAATACAAATAAGAATTAAATAATCATTGCTCAAGTTGATAATATTTAGTTGTGGAAAAAACTTTTTTGCCTATCTAAGGTAGCTCATAATAAACCTAGTTTACCCATTTCGGCTGATAATTTTTCAGTGACTTCTGTTGGTGGATCGGATAATGGAGGGCGAGTAGTACCTGCTTTCCATCCTAACAGATTCAGAGCTGCTTTGACGGGAATGGGATTAGTTATGGCAAATAGAGCTTTAGACAAGTTAAATAGTCGTAGATGAATTTCTGTAGCACGCTGTACTTTACCTGTTTCAAATGCTACTATCATCTCCTGTAGTTGCTTTCCTACCAAGTGACTAGCTACACTAACAACCCCAGTGCCACCAATAGCCATTAATGGTAAAGTTAGGGAGTCATCCCCAGAATAAATCTTAAACTCTGGTGCAGTCAAGTCTCTAATTTGACTTGCTTGGTCTAAGTTACCACTTGCTTCTTTAATAGCAACAATATTTGGAATTTCTGCCAGTCTTGCTATAGTTTCCGGCAACATATTTTGACCCGTGCGCCCTGGTATATTATATACCATAATTGGTAATTCTGGGGTAGCTTCAGCAATCGCTTGAAAATGCTGATAAAGTCCCGACTGTGGTGGTTTATTATAATATGGCACCACCTGTAATGAACCGTCTAAGCCCAATTTAGCTGCTTTTTGGGTAGCAGCGATCGCTTCTCTTGTCGAGTTTGACCCAGTACCTGCTATTACTTTAGCTTTTCCTGCTACTGCTTTTTGAACCACCTGAAATAGCTGATATTCTTCTTCCCATGTCAAGCTAGGAGACTCACCTGTTGTTCCACATACTACTAATGAGTCTGTTCCATTTTCTGTCAACCATATTGATAACTTTTCTGCTTCTTCATAGTTAACACTACCGTCTGGGTTAAACGGTGTAATCATTGCAGTCAGAACTCTACCAAAGTTTACCACACTATTTCCACTCCTTCTTGGCATTATTTTGATTTATTTGCGAGGTCTTCTTAATTTTTTAAGTCATTATCTAGACCTAATTTTTTTAGATTCATATCACCTTACAGTCTGTACTACCCAAAATTTTTCTTTTTGTCTAACTGTATTCTTAATTACCCATTCCACTTCTATCAATTTCGGAAAAAGGTACTTAAATTACCAATGGATAATTGATCATTAGTTCCCAGAAGTTTAAACCCTTTCCTTTTAAGGAGAAAAAAAGAAATAATATTTCCTTATCTTCAATCTTCTCTGTTTTAACCAGATATAAGGGACTTGCGTAGAAATAGAATCCCAGCCACGCAATTTTACTCTCGAAGCAGCAGTCCAATAATTGGTATAGTATTAAGCTGCAAGTCCCTAATTATCAATTATTCATTATCCATTATTAATTAATGAAGCCCCTTTTTTCTTTTGTTTTTAGCACACTGAATTAAAATATTCCTGCTGGCGTCCTCAACCAATTTTTTGCTACCAATAATTCAGCTATTTGTACCGCATTCAAAGCAGCTCCTTTTCTTATCTGGTCTCCACTTAACCATAATTCTAATCCGCAAGGATGAGAAATATCTTGACGAATTCTCCCCACCAATACATCATCTTTGCCACTTGCTTCCATTGGCATGGGAAAATAATTTTCTTGCCAATTTTCTACAAGTGTAACTCCCGGTGCTTGACTTAATATTTCCCTTGCCTTAACTACACTAAATGGTTGAGCAAATTCTAAATTAATTGCTTCTGAATGCGCCCTTAATACTGGTACTCGGATACAAGTTGCTGTAATTCTCAGTTCGTTATCGCCAAATATTTTTCTCGTCTCATTCACCATTTTCATTTCTTCTTGACAATATCCCTGCTCATTGAGTTGAGAATTATGTGGGAACAAGTTAAATGCTAATGGGTAGGGAAAAATATCTGTTGTTGGAGCTTCTCCGTCTAAAATTTCTTTGGCCTGGGTTTTCATTTCTGCCATGGCCCTTGCTCCTGCCCCACTTGCTGATTGATAAGTGGCCACCACTAATCTTTGGACTGGCTGGATTTGATGTAATGGCCATACTGCTACACTCATTAATATAGTTGTGCAGTTAGGGTTAGCGATTATACCTTTATGTAAAGCCGCTGCTTTTGGGTTAACTTCTGGGACTACAAGAGGCACTTCGGGGTCCATACGGAAAGCACTAGAATTGTCAATAACTACAGCTCCAGCCTCTACTGCTTTCTTTGCCCATACTTTTGATGTAGATGCACCTGCTGATGCTAGCACTAAATCTACTTCTTGAAATGAATCATCTGTTACAGCTTCTACTTGTAGGTTTTGTCCTTTAAATTTTAAGGTACTACCTGCTGAACGCTCTGATGCCAGTAATTTTAATTCTTTTACTGGAAAGTTTCTCGTTTGTAGTAACTCTAGTAACTCTGTACCTACTGCACCAGTTGCTCCTAATATTGCTACTTTACAGGAATCTGACAAATTATTTTCCTCCTTTTTCAAATATCTGTTTTTTTTCTCTTATTTATTATTAAATCAATTCTTTTTTTATGCCCCTCAATCCGATTTATAAATCCTCTTTTAATTGTTATTTTTTATAGTTATTTAATGAACATTATTATATTTTTCAATATTATGCTATTAGATTAATTTAGATTAATTTTTAGAGCTGATTTTTCAACTTAGCTGTTTGAGTAGCATGACCCAGGAAAAGTTTTATATTACCTAGCTTTTAGCAATTTTGGGATTAATCGAATATAACTCACTAAACCTAAGTATAGCAAGGAATTTAGCTTCTTAATATTTACTTGATAAATCAGTTCTTATAGATGGTATCAAAACTCTTTAATGAACGCAAAATATTAAGATTATTTTTCTTAACTTAGTCATACTGTACCTCGATCATATTAACACAATTAAAATTTTCATAAGATTCTTTATAGGGTTTCTCGTAGTTATGAGGTAAACTGGTTTTGATTTTGTTTTTATCTTCCGAGTCATCACTTTGATCTCAAACCTATATTTTTTCACCTCAGCAATATTATAATTCTTATAGGTATTTATCTATACTATATGCATACATTTTTTTTGATTATCTCATCTAATAATATATAATTTATCATTATTTAGTATATTACTAAATTCATTAATATATCAGAATATTAATCCTAGGAATTAGATTTTAGGATAGGTAAATGTTAAACTCAAGCAATGACAATTAAACAAATTTAATATACAAAAAAGTTATTATTAATCACTATGTGTCTAACTAATAAATTTAGCCCCTAGGCAAATATTGTTATTATTTTGTAACAACTTGAGGACATGAAAGCAAAAAAATGTCGCAATTGTTACACAAGCAAGTAATTTATACTTAAATATTTGAGTAAAATCTCAACTTAGTTCTAGTTTACCAACAACCAGTAAATAACAATAAACTTAAAAAAGTCCTAAAGTTAAGCTACTACTGACGCTGGTAGAGGGATAATAAAATAATCTACACAGACAACTGTTAGAAACTATGGGAATACTCAAGTTTCCCAAGCTAAGGAATATTTATATACCTTAAGAGCATCATAACCTATAATACTAACTAAATTAGAAAAGCCGATGAAAGTTACCCAGGAAAGACTGCCAGCCAGCCAAATAGGTCTAGAAATTGAGATTACACCAGAAATGTCCAAGAATGCTTATGAGCAGATAATTCAAAAATATCTCCGTTCAGCCAATATTCCTGGGTTCAGAAAAGGTAAAGTACCAAGAAACATATTGATCCAAAGGCTGGGGAAAGATTATATCAAGGCAATGGCCTTAGATGACTTAATTAATAATTGCTTAGAAAAAGCAAGGGAACAAGAGAAAATAAATGCAATAGGCCAATTTGAACTGAAGACACAGTTTGAAGAGTTGGTAAAAGATTTTGAACCAGGAAAAGAAATGGCTTTCTCGGCTAAGGTAGATGTAGAGCCAGAGGGTAAGGTGGAGAATTATAAGGGATTAGTGGTTAAGGCGGAAGAAGCTAAGTATGACCCAGCCCAAGTAGATGAGTTTCTTGAAGAACGTCGCTCTCAAATGGGGACATTAATTCCTGTAGAAGGAAGAGCTGCTCAGTTGGGAGATGTAGCTATAGTCGATTTTGTAGGTGTAATTCCATCGGAAAAAGAGGGGGAAGAACCAAAAGAAGTGCCGGGAGGTAAGGCTCAAGATTTCCAAATGGATTTAAAAGAAGGACAATTTATCCCTGGCTTTATTGAGGGAATAGTGGGAATGAAGCCAGAGGAAACAAAGGAAATTTCTGCACAGTTTCCTTCAGAATATAGTGAGACAGAGTTAGCAGGTAAGCCAGCAGTATTTACTGTGACTGTTAAAGAACTTAAAGAAAAGGAATTACCAGAATTAGATGATGATTTGGCTCAAGAAATTAGTGAGTTTGAAACACTAACTGAATTACGGGAGTTCTTGGAAAAAAAATTTACTAAAGAAAAAGAAGAACAAACAAAGCAAAACAAAGAAAAAGCTATTGTAGACGAGCTGGTGACTCATCTAGAAGTAGAAATTCCAGAAACATTGATTAAAAATGAGGTCCAACAAATGTTAGCCCAAAGTGCCATGGAGTTGAGCCAGTATGGAATAGATGTAAAAGAATTATTCAGCAGTGATAAATTGCCAGAAATGCAAGAGCGATCGCGACCAGAGGCAATTGAACGGTTGAGAAGAGATTTGGCTATAGCTACAGTGGCCAAAAAAGAGTCTATTACGGTGGACGAAGAGGAAATAGCAGCAGAGTCAGCCAAGGTAATGGAGCAATTAAAAGGAAAGGATGTCGATCCAGATAGGTTAAGACAAGTAGTTACCGAAGACCTGTTGAAAGAAAAAACAATCAAATTATTGGAGGAAAATGGCACTATAGAATTAGTCCCTGAAGGAACTTTAAATACAGGTCTAGAAACACCTGAAACTACAGAAGTAGAAACTCAGGTAGAGTCAGAAATGGCTCAAGCTAGTGAAACTATTGTGGAAGTTGAGGCAGAGCAAGTAGCTACTGTAGAAAATTCCCAGTTAGAAGAAGAGTAAATCGGAAATAGTCCGGTTAACCGGACTACCAAGATTAGTGAAGGTAGGGCATAATATTATTTAGCTCGAAATATACTGAGCCAAAAATATAAAATTGATAAATAAACCAGTGTATGATGGTTATATCCAAATATTCTGATAATTTAGTTAGTAGTTATAACAAGTTGCAAGTTTACTCCGGTCCTAGTAACATTGTACCAATGGTTGTTGAACAGTCTGGGATGGGAGAGAGGGCATTCGACCTTTACTCACGACTGCTCCGGGAAAGAATAATTTTTCTCGGAACTCAAGTAGACGATAATTTGGCAAATACCATCACAGCCCAAATGTTATTCCTGGATGCTGAAGACCCAGAAAAAGATATCCAACTATATATCAATTCCCCTGGAGGCTCAGTTACTGCTGGAATGGCTATATACGACACCATGCAACAGGTACGACCTGATGTAGTTACAATTTGTTATGGTTTAGCTGCAAGTATGGGAGCTTTTCTTCTATCTGGAGGGGCAAAAGGTAAGAGAATGTCCCTTCCTAGTTCTAGAATTATGATTCACCAGCCCTTAGGTGGTGCTCAGGGTCAAGCTGTAGATATTGAGATTCAAGCTCAGGAAATCCTCTATCATAAACGTAAGCTGAATGAATTGTTAGCAGAACATACAGGTCAACCTCTAGAAAGAATAGAGATTGATACAGAGCGTGACTTCTTTATGTCCGCAGAAGAGGCTCAAAATTATGGCCTGATAGACCAAGTGATTACAAGACAGAATCTTCCTGTTCCAGGAGAGTCTGTCCCTGCAATGTAAGAAGAGGCAGTTATGTCTAAATACGACTCCCATCTAAAATGTTCATTTTGTGGCAAGTCTCAAGAACAAGTCCGGAAATTAATAGCTGGACCTGGGGTTTATATCTGTGATGAATGTGTAGAGTTGTGCAATGAGATTTTAGATGAGGAGCTTTTTGACTCCAATGCTACAGGGGCACAACAACCAATGCCACGTCCAGCACCTCCACCCCAAAAACGTGGTGCTGCTACGAAGAGACTATCTGTTAATCAAATACCTAAGCCTAGGGAAATCAAGAATTATCTGGATGCTCATGTTATTGGTCAGGAGGAAGGTAAGAAGGTTTTGTCTGTGGCAGTTTATAACCACTATAAACGTTTGAGTTTTGTAGAGGCTAAAAAAAGTGGCAAATCCTCTCAAGATGAGGTGGAATTACAAAAGTCTAATATTTTGTTGATAGGGCCAACTGGTTGTGGTAAGACGTTGTTGGCTCAAACTTTGGCGGAATTATTAGATGTACCATTTGCTGTGGCAGATGCGACGACTTTAACGGAAGCTGGATATGTTGGGGAGGATGTGGAGAATATTCTGTTGCGACTTTTGCAAGTGGCAGATTTAGAAGTGGATGAAGCACAACGGGGGATTATATATATTGATGAGATTGATAAAATAGCTCGTAAGAGTGAGAACCCTTCCATAACAAGAGATGTTTCTGGGGAGGGTGTGCAGCAAGCTTTGTTAAAAATGTTGGAGGGAACTGTGGCTAATGTTCCTCCACAAGGGGGTCGGAAGCATCCCTATCAAGATTGTATTCAGATTGATACAAGTAATATTTTATTTATCTGTGGTGGGGCTTTTGTTGGTTTAGAGAAGATAGTAGATCAGAGAATTGGTAAAAAGTCAATGGGCTTTATTCAGCAGGGTGGAGAGGGTCATCAGGTTAAGGAGAAAAAGACTATAGATTTAATGAAGGAAATGGAACCGAATGATTTGGTTAAGTTTGGTTTGATTCCAGAGTTGATTGGGCGAATACCGATGGTGGCTGTGGTTGAACCTCTGGATGAGGAGACTTTGATGGCAATTTTGACGGAACCTCAAAATGCTCTGGTGAAGCAGTATCAAAAGTTGTTGCGGATGGATAATGTGAAGTTGGAGTTTGAGGAGGAGGCGGTGCGGGCGATCGCTAAGGAGGCGTTTAGGAGAAAGACTGGGGCGCGAGCTTTGCGGGGTATTGTTGAGGAGTTGATGTTGGATGTGATGTATGAATTACCGTCACGGAAGGATGTGAGTCGTTGTACTATTACTAAGGAAATGGTGGAGAAGCGATCGACTGCGGAGTTGTTGGTTCATCCTTCGTCTTTGCCTAAACCGGAGTCTGCTTAATTTATCAGGACTTAGGTAGAGACACTATATATAGCTTTCAAAAACTATGACGTTATATATATGTAGTGTTTATAACCCAAAAATGCCTAAGTCCTGTTTATGTTTTGCTTCTAATCAGCAGTTAAATAAAAATCTTATATGGCTACTGGGTTGACACATCTACAATGGTGCGTGACGAAGGATTCCTAAAGAATTTTCACCGTTTAGGTTTTAGCTGTCGTTACGCACCATAAGATTATCAATATTTTTGTTGAATAAAAATTCATGCGTAGGTACGAACGACCCCCAATAATTACATACTACCATGATTTTTTTGCGGATGCAACTAAAATATCTTTTCGTCGCGGATTTTTTTTTTGGTAGCTCCACAGAATGCAGATTTAGATTAAATTAGGTTGCATTTATTAATCACAATATAATGCTGAAGTTAGAAGTCAATGGAGATTTAACAATGACTAAGCCTGACTTTAAAAAAATGACACGGCAAGAACTGAGGTTTTATGTTTTGGCTCATCGAGAGGATGATGATGCTATAGAAGCGTTGATTCAACGAGGAAATCATGAGTGGTTAGCAAAGCAACCAAAAGCCGAAGGTTACAAAAAATTATCTAGAAAACAAGTATTAGAAAAACTTTTAGAAGAAACACTTGAGAGTGCTGCTGCTCAATATTACTACTATTTTCCAGCACACTATTTTAAAGTAATTTACACTCTAGAAAATATAGTAACTTCAGAAAAATTATTGAATTGGATATCTACAAATCAGCATATATGTTTAATAGATGTTGGATGTGGAGCAGGAGCAGCAACTATAGCATTTTTAGAAAAAATTATATCTTTTCGAGAAAAGGAAAAATTTACAAATTCCCTAGAAATAGTATGTATAGCAATAGATAAAAATCCTAGTGCTTTAGCAATATATAACCAATTTGTGAAAGAAGTAAAAAACCTACTCGCTCAATTAAATATTAAATTAATATATCAAATTTATCCTAGAAGCTTACAAGAGCGAGTTTCACATATAATTAAGTTTATTAATGACCAGTGTAATCAATGGGGTCAACCTTGTATATCTAATACTATCCTTCTCCAATCTAATGTTCTTTCTGGTTTTAAAGTAGGTTTTGATTCTCTTCAAAAAGATTATAAAATATTACAGGAATTAGGAATAACAACAAATGAAGTTATAGATAGTAAATATGAATTTGGGATTGATGAAGCTCGTGCATATAAATGGTTATTTGAGGATGCAGCAATTGATAGCTTGCATATAATAACAGTAGGAACACAAGAATATTCAGGAAGTGTAACAAAAATAGTTGATTCACTAAAGTCGGTATTTTTTGAAAGCGCTCATATTGTAGAAAAAGTATCCGATAAATCTGATTGTAAAACTAAGTTTAAGAATCCATATCATAGCAAGTGGTGGAATAAAGAAGATAAAATATACGAATCTCAAAAAGCATTTCATGTAAATTATACTACTGTCATTAATTCAAATTTACAAAATGATAAAGATTGGCATGAATTAATTGATTTAAAGAACTTAGAAAAGGCATGGGTGAGAGCCAGAAAACATTTAAAATCAGAATCATTACCTGACGAAATTGAATATAGATTATTTGAAATAAACCTTGCTAAAAACCTTCAAAGATTACAGCAGCAATTGAAAGTTTATATAAAAGAAGTGGTAAATTCAGAGGATAATTTACATTATAAATTTCCTAAAAATGTATCTCAGAGTCGTCCTAGAAGTTTATCAAGATTAGAAGGAGAAATTCTCTCAACTGCAATTATTCAAAATTTTCCAGAAAAGACTTCTTCATTAAATGGAAATAGTCAAGCTTATCGTATTTCATCATCCGAACGTCAGACAGAATATTTATACAACTCTTGGTTTACTTTATATCGTGATTTTCTTGCAGAAGCACGCAATATAGCACAGCAAAAAGAAAATCAGAATGGCGTAATAATTTGTGTTGATATAGAATCTTTTTATACAAAAATAATTCAAGCTCGTCTAATTGAATTAACTGCAGAAGAGTTAACAGAAAGTAAACGGATACGTTGGTTATTAAAAATACTACTGTCAAAAAATTTGGATGAGCATGAAATAGTTAAAGGAATTACCCAAGGAAGTATTGGCTCTGGGTTTTATGCAAATCTTTATTTAAAACCAATTGATGCTAAATTTGGTACCCAAGCAAAAGACAATGAGTGGAATGTAAGATTAATACGATATGTCGATGACATTATACTTATTATTCCCGATAAAAATGATGAAAAAGTAGTTTTAGAAGTTTTGACACAGGAGTTAGAAAATTTAGGATTGAAACTTAATGAAAGTAAAACAGAAAGATATGATAATGTGTCAGAGTTTATAGAAACTCTGGAAGAGAATAAGTTATTAGATGAACTAGATAAGAAATTTAAAGAAGTAGTTAATCCTCTATACATTTGTAATAGCAAATATCGTAAGGAGTTAATTAAAGCAGATAAAAGAGATAATGATAATCAATGGTGGTATTTAATAAGAATATATCAAAAATGTTTGCGTTCTATTGAAATTTATATTGATGTATCAGACTTAAGCCGGGGAATATATAGGTATTTATGGGATGAAAAAAAGCGACAGGAAGGACTTAAAGACAAAACAGAATTAAAGTTACCAAGATTAATTGATGATATTAATAATGAAGAGATTCATAATTGGGCTATAATTTTTCAGGATTGTAACTCTGACTGGATTAAAAAAAAGAATCTATTACGAAATGAACTTATTAAATTGTTTGTAGATAGCTGGAGAGAATTAGCTAATTTATTAAAAGAATCAAACAGCCGAGAAAAAATTAGTAAAACCAAAAAATTAAAGTCTTCTATCCGTTTTGCTTTTAACAAGTTATCTTTACTCGGTCTTGAAGAAATAAAAGATAAAACAGTTTATATTTTGTGTGAACAACCTTGGATTTTTAGTAACCTATTGCTAGTTTTGGAGAGTTTGTCTAAACAAGGATATAATAATGGCGTAGTTGAAGTAATAGCTTATTATGAAAAGAACTCATTACAAATAAGTGAATATATTCGGGCAGTTTCATTAAGAGCATTTCGTTTTTCAAGTCAAATCAACGAGTATATTTGGGAAAAAATAGTTGAATATTCTGTAGGTGGAGCTTCTACTGTAGAAAAATTAATGGCAACAGAAAGTTGGCTTTATTTAGGTCATCTATCAGAGCAATATGTGGAAGATAGTCACAAAAAATCTATTTCTGATGCTTTACGGAATGAAAAAAATAATAGATTAAAGAAAAACTATATATTGATTTTAGCAATGTATGATAATCAAGCAATGATTGAAGAAATAGATAGTAATGATTATATGCTTAAAACTGCTTATGATATTGCATTAGAAGGAAGTGAGAGTGTGCAAGAGTTATTGAGTAATAAAGAGCCAAAAGTTATTAGGGAATACTATAGTCCCAAGAGATTTGCTGGAACAGATGGTGAAGTTGATTATTCCGGATAATAGAAAAATAATACCTAAAATATTATTTAAAGTAGTTGGCGATCGCTTTCGTTTGCTACTCATATCTTTTCAATAAAAAGAAGTTTAAATCCCAACTTTAATAAGGATTTGAATCAATTTTTCCATTCTCCACACTAATCTGATAATAATCATCATTTAAGACTCTATTACTCAAATCAAAAGTTTCACCATTTCCCTTTTTCCAGATTTTGAACCTACTAAAAGTGAGTGGAGTTTGAGGTTCACATTCCTCTGGCAAATGGTCTCCTAAGACAAAATAAACAAACTTATCTCCTACTACTTTAGCTAAACCATTTTGATCTACAATTAACGAAGTATTTTCATCAATACCTATACCCAAAACTTCAGAAGATATTCCATCTCGTAGTAAACGAGCAACAAATGTCATTAACCTACCCATGCGATTGCGCTCAGAGAAATGGGTATCTATAATAGTATCCTGCAAATTCTCCCAGTGGAAAAAATCTTGACTAAGAGTAATATCTTTGTATGGATTTTTTAATGCAGTTTTAGTGGTAACTGTCTCAGAACAAGCATTAAAGACAAAATTACTTTGAATCATTGCTCCAGCACTTGTCCCACCAACTGCTCCACCTCTGGCAATAACAGACTTAATAGCTCGATGGACTCCTGTATTTCGATAGTTCCGCAAGTATTGACACTGGTCACCACCAGCAAAGAAAATCACTTCAGCATTCTGAATCTGTTCTACAACATTTTCTTCTTTAGCATTCTCCCGATCAGAAATGATTAGAGTCTTGACTGAGTATACCCCATCCATAGCGACAAGTGCTTGATTATAGGCATCGCCCCCAGAGTGACGAATTACAATCACATCTATCCTATTAGTACAAGAATAGCATCCTCGGACTTGATTAATCATCCACTGGATTGCTTCGTCCACATCAAGGCCACCACCACCCAAGTCATAAGCAGGGCCAGCTTGTTGTAGACTCAGATTAACAGAATTGTCATAACTGTAGCTTATTGCCTGGGGAGGAAAAACTAATACTATAGCAACTATTAATAATAAAACCACTGTTATTTTTAGTGATTTTTTGAATAAAGAAATTAAAAGCGAGTTTAACAAGAAAAGAAACCTCATAAATAAATTCCTAGATGGTAATATCACAATAATTTTATCTCAATCATCAACTCTTGCGCCTGTTGTTTTTTTTAACATAACAATAACCACAAGTTAATCAAAAAGTTGTAATATATACTAACTTGATTGATGCTGTTGAATGAAAATGTCTAAATACAAAGCTATAGAAGTTAAAAATCTTGATAAAAGCTTTAAAGGTAAACCTGCTCTGAAACAAGTAAACTTCAGTATTGAAGTAGGTGAAATGGTTGCTATAGTTGGTGCTTCTGGTTCTGGAAAATCTACTTTGCTACGACATATCAATGGTTTAGAAAAAGGAGACAAAGGTACAGTTTATGTATTTGGTACAACATTACAAACAGATGGTAAATTTCACTCAAATATTAGAAAATTACGTTGCCAAGTAGGTTGCATTTTTCAGCAGTTTAATTTAGTTAAACGACTGACAGTTATTGAAAATGTTTTAGTGGGAAATCTAGGAAAAATGTCTCTGGTAAATTCAGCACTACGTCTATTTACAAAAGAGGAAAAAATACAAGCACTTACTGCATTAGAAAGAGTAGGAATTTTAGAGCAAGCTTATAAAAGAGCTTCTCAACTTTCCGGGGGACAACAACAAAGAGTAGCGATCGCTCGTTGTTTAGTACAGAAAGCTAAAATTATTTTGGCAGATGAACCTATTGCTTCTCTAGACCCAGAGTCTGCTCGTAAAATAATGGAATTATTGTGCGAACTTAACCGGGAAAATGGGATTACTATTGTTAGTTCCCTACATCAAGTTCAAATGGTACGTCGCTATTTTGAGCGGAGTATTGCTCTGAAAAATGGAGAGGTTGTATTTGATGGTAAAACAGTTAATCTTGACGATAATAATCTTGACAAACTTTATGGTGCAGCAGCAGCAGAACTTATTTTGACTGGTCATGGAGAATTGGTTTAGGTAAACTAACTTATACCAATTTCATAAACTTGGGCTAGACTACTTACCTGCTGCTAGATTATATGATTTGATTCTTAAGATATGATGTGTAGCCATACTTGAGCAAATTGGTATTATAGTGATTTAGTAATCTGATTTTCAGATGAATAGTTATAAATAATTAGGGGGAAGAGGAGGAAGAAAGGGTAGTCCTAAGAATGTAATAATTTTGGTTGGTACATTCTTTGAATTGTCAGAAGGTAGACGAGGAAAATTATTGCTTGTTTACCAGTATTGAAAGTCTTATATATAAGGCAAAAATTTACCGAAAAATTAAGGTATAAAGCCTCTCCATTCATGGATAAAAAGTGGTCTAGAGATGGCGAGAAAACCTCTCAATATCCAATTGACCAAGAGAAGAAAAAAACCTTTTAGCCAATTTTTCTATTACAGAAGAGATAATTGTTAATTGTTAATTTTTTGAACAGCCTTTACTTAGCTAGTTAAATACCAGTCTTAAATAATTGTTTTATCTGAAATATAATCATACAACAAAACAATTACCCCTGGAAAAAAATCGATTAGTAGATGATATATATAGTATAAATAAGAGACTGTTTGTAAAGGAAAGATAAAAAGCAGATAGGAAATAGGGAATAGGCAATAGGCAATAGAGAAGAAGAAATTAAGATAACTATTTGTCAGTTAAAAATCTGGAAATATATATACCTTTGCACCTTTGGTATCTACCAAATTTCAATTTATTGAAGTACTACCGCTTTTAGATTTTAGTCACTATTTGCTCTCTTAAGAATTATTTTACAAATAGTATCTAAATATAAAAATATTGAAGGATTAACTGGCAATGAATAGGAAGAATTATTAGGAAAAGTAATTAATATCAAAATCAAAGGTTTTCCGGAGCAAAATAAAGTCAAGTCGTACCCAATTCATACATAGATAGTTGTCATTTCAGTTATCAGTTATCAGTTATCAGTTATCAGTGATTACTGCCTGAAGTTGGTAGCTTGAAATCAGGAATATTTTAATTTTTATCCCCTTGAAAGGGGAGGCTTGTTACCTCTTTTTCTTAGTCAAAAAGAGAATATGGAATAGCTTCAGACAAAATTCATGCATAGATAGATAGTTACAGTAAAATGCTCTGGAAAACTGTAAGTAAATATAAGTTTATCTATTCTTTTTGCCATCATTTCTACACCTGATACAAAATCCGATTACTGAAGATATTTGATGCTAAATAAACTTAAACTCTCTCCCCATTTCCCTTACACCCTATCTCCTCATGTGGCATTGGTAAATCAACAGATGAAACTTTAAGATTAATTTATTTTTGATACCTCTAAATATCTCTAACCAGAGCAAGTGATGGGTATCACCCCTAGTAGAAAATTATCTTACCAATTACCAACGCCCCTCATCTACATAAAACAATACTCTATAAACCAGATTTTGTTATGATACCTTTGATCCAAAGTAAAGATATATAAAAAAAATCAAATTTGACAAACTAAAGTTTTTCTCCTTGTCTTAATTTAAGCAGGTTTCGCTTGAGATTTTTTTTCTAACAAACGCCTAATTGAAGATTTTTCAATCAACCCAACTAAAACACCATTTTCACCAATAACAGTTAGCTGATTAATTTGCTTTTGTTCTAACAAAGAAACTACTTCTAATAGGGTAGTTTGAGCAGTTACAGCTTCCATGTTTGTTACAGGTTTCATTAATTCTTTCACCTCAACTAAAGGCCATTCTGAAGTATTAACTATTTTCAAATCATCAACATTAATTATTCCTAATAACTGCCCTACTTCATCTGTAACTAAAAATTCCTTTCTAGTTTCTTTCCCAATAATATATTCATTCACAAATTCTCGTAAAGACAGATTTACTGACACAATTGGATTATTAGGAACAATAGCATCTACAGCAGTTAAATCCGCAAGCACACCTTGAATTTCTCCATATTGAGCAGAACGACCAGCATTTTGTAGGAGAAACAAACCAATGAGAATATTCCAAAAATTAGGAAAACTACTAAATAAAAATGTGGGAATTAAACCAGAAATTATTGCTAACCAACCAAATGCTTGACCTACTCTACTAGCAAAAATAATTCCTTTGTAAGGGTTATTAGTGATTTTCCAAACAATAGATTTCAGGATATTACCACCATCAAGTGGTAAACCAGGAATTAGGTTAAATAATGCCAGGACTAAGTTGATGTAAGCTAATAGTTGAATAATTGATTCAACTGGTCCGGTAATGGCTGTATAAATATTAATTGCTGTGAATAAACCGAATAATACTATACTAACTAAAGGACCAGCAATTGCTACCCAAAACGCTTCTGCTGGTGTTTTTGATTCTCTATCTAAACTAGCTAAACCTCCGAAGATAAATAGGGTAATTGATTTGACTTCTATTCCTTGAGATAGAGCAACAAAACTATGTCCTAACTCATGAGCTAAGACAGAGGAAAATAACAATAATGCTGTTATTAATCCTAGTATCCAAGGTAAAATTCCACCCAATTCTTGAGGAAATTGAGTTGCTAGGTTGCCACCGTAAGTAAAAGTAAGCAGACCCAAGACTAGAAACCAGGATGAGTTAATATAAAATGGTATGCCAAATAGGTTGCCGACACGAAAAGATCCATTCATAAATTTATCCTCTTAAGTTAATCTTTAGTTAAGGCTAGTTTTTACCTCTTTGAAATTCACATATTTACTCTAACAAAATATAAATAAGCTTTGTTGTTTATTGATATAGTGGTATCCCTCCCCTAATGTTCGGTTATAGGAAAGTTAACTAAATTATATTGTGAAAAAATTTCTCATATTCGCTCGCAATTTATAGCTTCTTCCAATTGAGTGAGATACATAATTTAGGATGTGCAGACTAAAATAATAATTATATTTGAATTATCAATTAATAAATATAGGTGTTATATCAATTTTATAAATGTTCGCTACCAATAGTGGATATTAATCATAACTGTTTGTTTTTGCTATCAAGTTTATTGATATGATTTAGCAATAAAATTTACCATTTTTCTTCCTTATTTCCTATTTTATTCACACTTTGGTTTTTCTTTCTTCCCCAGCTACACTCTTTGTAACATTATTTTTTCAAAATTGTCTTAATAGTAACTGAGAGAATAAAATTGATTTTCCACCTACTTATTGTAAATATAAATAGCAGGTAATAAATATTAACTAGCTATCAGCTTTAAACAGCAAGTAGAGGTAAGTTTTCAGCTATCAGCTAGCCTCCTGCGGAGGAACTTAGTTAACAGCTATGAAGTATTGAATGATTATCTTTTTACGCTGATAGCTGATAGCTAATTGCTGAATGCTGAATGCTTACGGATAATCTGATTTTCACCAGAAGTCTATTTAAGTCAAAAGAAAAAATTCAGGAACATATAAATAGTTGTTTTAATAGGAATTTAGTATCCTCCGAAAACACAAATCAAATATCAGTTTTTTTATAGTTTAAATCTAACCATAATCGTCTAAAATCATATAAAAATCTATTATTTTATCGAGTAATAGATGATTTGTTTGAATGGTAGATAATTTGACGCAGTTACGACCTAGTATCCTAACTGATAACTATTTCGCTATAGCAATCCTATTTTATTCGTGTTCTTACTGCTTTTTAGGAAACACTTAACTGGGAACAGGGAACAGGTAAGAGTTTTAGTTTTTTTATTTACTTTTTGATTATCCGCAACCTATGCGCGGATTGCTATATGCGACATATTTGCAGAATTCCGTCAGGAAAAAACACAGTTACCGAATAATTAATTTAAAGCCTCTCCTTTCAAGGAGAAAAAAGCGGTCGAGGGATGGCGAGGTCTCCTCGCCATATCCAATCGACCAAGAGAAGAAAAAATTTTCCCTACCGCGTTAATCCTCTTTTTTTCAAGGAGAAGAAAAAATTTTCCCCACCGCGTTAATCCTCTTTTTTTCAAGGAGAGGTAATAATTAATTATTAATTATTGAAAAGTCAGGAGGCTTTTCATCTGCGAAGCAGGAGGTTAACTCAAATGACCTTGGTTAATTGTATATCAAATAAAAATTAGTAGTAAATAAATAGTTTTTATGAAGAATCAACCATTATGGATAGCTTTGTTGAGTGGGGGAATAACTACAATTACAACTGCTATTGTAACACTGGTTTATCCGCCAAATTTTATCAGCAAAACTCATCAGAATTATGCCATCGCCTGTACAGCAGGTATCACCAGTTTTATCACAACATTTAGCTTAAGTATAATAACTGCGCAAAAACTGCGTTCTTCAATCAATAGATTAGATAATTATCTAGAAGGTATTTCTACAGGGAACTATAATTTTAGAGCTCCTATTTATACTAACGATCGACTCCTTAATTTGACCAAAAAATTTAATTTTATGGCTGATGTAATTTGTAATCTTCTAATTAATATTAAAATTCAGGAAGAAAGAAGCGAACAAGATAAAGAAAAAATTGCCAGTCAAGTTATAAAATTGTTAGATAAAGTAGACGCTGCTGCCCATGGGCAACTTTATCTGAAAGTCAAAGTTAGATGTGAAGAATTAGGAATAATTTCTTATTCCTTTAATATGACTATCGACAAATTTTGGAAACTTGTTAAAGAAGTAGATTATGCTGCTAAAAAAGTTGATATTCTAGCGACAGATAGCAAAACTACTTTTCAAAACTTATCCCTAGGAAGTCAGTGTCAAGTAGAAGAAATAGCTTCTTTTCTCAACACCTTAGAAGTAATAATTGATTCTTTTTATCAAAGAGCATACATAGCCTGGGAAGCTGAACAAGTTGCTCAAGAAATTAGTATTTATGCTTCCACAAGTTGCCTGGAAATAGATGAGGTATTCAATGAAATTATGGCAGCACATACCTTAATTTCAGAAATTAATCACAAAGTTCAAATATTTGCCAATTATAATTATAATTTAAACAAAATTCAATCTTTAATTTCTCAAATTAATACTCACAGTCAAATTTTGTTACTAAATACTGATATTTTTGCTTCTAGAAAAACTAGCAATGAAGATGTAGTAAGAATAGCAAAAGAATTGCAATATCTGGCAAATAATTGGGAATTAGTCAAGAAAAAATTAGAATATTTTCAACGCAAGATTGAAAGTTTAAATCTGACTATTCCTGAGAATAATATAGTTGTAAAGGAATTCCAGTCAAAAAAATTGGGAGAAGAAGTTAAGCGAGGGCTAACTAAAATTGTTCAGAAAGTCTATAAATTTAATAACTATATAGATAATGTTGCCTCTTGGGGAGAAAATCAGGCAAATAATCTACAAAAACTCACAAATTTTTTACAAATTATTCGCGATAAAAATATCGCTCAAGCCCAGGTAACAAAAGAAGTAGATGACTCCTTACAAACATTACTGAGTATTGCAGACACTTTGTCAGAATCAGTCCAAGATTTTCGTTTATAAAAAACAGGAAAATTATTGAAATTTTGTAATGTTTGTTTTGATAAAAAATTTTTTAAATTTATGTATTTTATGGAAAAATTCCACACTTCCCCCAAATAAAAATTTCATAACTTCCCACAACCAAAAATTTCACATCCCCACAGATATATCTATAATTTATGGAAAATTTTCACTGCCATACTCAAAGGGAAACCGACGATTTTTTCCCACAGTAGAAATTCCTGAGGCAGGCAAAAGATAAATCCAGAAAATTCCCCACTTCCCACAACCAAAAATTTCACATCCCCACAGATATATCTATAATTTATGGAAAATTTTCACTGCCATACTCAAAAGGAAAAAGTGACTATTTTCCAAGGTGGAATTTCACAACTCTTACTTCCAAACCCAAAAGTAGTTTCACTAGCATCTTGCTCTAACAAATTCACAACTTTTCCTATCCCTAAACCAGCGTCACTTTCCAAATTTAACTTTGCCTCTTTTCCCAAACTCTCATAACATCTGAACACCCAACTTTGATTATCCTCTGACCGTTTCAACGCCATCAAAATTAAGTTCTCAGCTTCCCAACCCAAAAAACGATAAACTTGTGGCAACTTTCCATGAGATTTTTCCTTACTAATCAAAGGCATTACCTTTACAAGCAAAGGCATATTTAATTCATAACCTCGTTGCACAGTTCCAGCATTTTCCCAACTTCCGATATGAGGATAAATAGCATAAGTAAATTCGTGAATTCCTACATCAGCTTCCGAGTCAGGCCAAGTCGAACCTCTCAATAAAGTTAAACGTAATTCATCTGGTTTGGCATCATATCCATATTTACAGTCATTCAATAAACTTACTCCATAATTATCTTGACTAATATCCCCCCAATGTAAAGCTGGAACTTCCCATTTTGCTTTCTCTGTTTCTGTCTGAAATTTAGTAGTTCTCTTAATTGCTCCACAAGGAATTTCATAAGTAGCAAAATCTGCTTCTATATTTATGGGAAAAGCTGCTTTGACTAAAGTGTGTCTTTCCTGCCAATTTACCCAACTTTTAATTTTTAATAGTGGAGAACCAATTTCGAGAATGTAATCCTGACGAAACTCAGAATTACCTATTTTTCTGATTACCCGCAGACAACTTTTTAATTCTCCCTGTTCTACCCAAGAAATATCTATTAATTTTGCTGGAGATAAAGGATGTTGCTGATAATTTGGATCGATATTCCAAGCATCCCAATATTGACCTTCATCACGAAAAGCTTGTAGTTGATTTCCTTCTGGTTTCCTCAGAATTTCCCGTTGATTAATCTTGTCAAAAATACTCTCTAGATTTCCTGTTGTTCCCTCTACCTTTACCCGTAATAAATCGTTCTCTAAAACCCATTTTTCTCTTTCTAAACTAACAGTATTGACATTTTGAATTTTTTTGGGTACTCTTACTGTAAACTTGCGGACGAGTGTACCTATATATGGTTTATTGCCCAAATCTGAAAATCCAGAACATAACCAAAACACTCGATAACCAACCCCAGGTATGTCAGAAGCAACAAACAGTAAATTCTTATCTGAGACCTGAGAAGTAATTATTTGCCCGGCATTGTCATAAACTTGCCAGTCATCATCCCTACTCTCTAAAGAACTTAGATGTTGGGAGTTAGGTCTTAGGGAAGAGGCAGAAGAAAAAGAAGATTCAGAGATTGTTTCTCTTCCTTTTCCACCTGGTCTCCCTTGCCTTCCTTCTCTCTCCTCATCTCCATCCCCTAATTCAAAGCTCTCTCCCCGCTCCCTAATATCCTTTTTTGCGGGAAGCGCTGGCAAAGCAACTGAAACTAATTCCGACCTTTGCCAATTCAAAGAATTAAACACAATCATCGGATAAACCATCCCACCCGCAAAAGTATCTACAGCAAAAGGTGGCGAAAAATCTACATTAGCAGCAACCCTCCCCATAGCCTCCGCCAAAATTTCCTTACCCAACCTTTCCGCCTCCTGCCAATTCTGATTAGCATCCACATAAACTTCCGGAATAGCCGAACCAGGCAAAATATCGTGAAACTGATTAAACAAAACCAACTTCCAAGCCATCTCCAAATCATTCTTTCGATAACAACTACCAGTCAAAATTGAAGCAAAAACAGAAAACAACTCCGCCTGGTACAACAAATTTTCACAACGACGGTTCCATCTTTTTTGCTCTGCATGAGTCGTGTAACACCCTCGATGAAATTCTAGATAAAGTTCATCCTGCCAAACAGGAAAATTCTGGTAGTTTTCCTCTACCAACTCAGTAAAAAAATTCTCAGAAGTAGAAAACTCCAACACAGGGAAAAAACCAGACTCTTGCCATCTCTTACCTACCTCCAACATATCTTGAGTCGGACCTCCACCATGGTCTCCCACACCAGGCAACCATAAAACATTTTTCCTGCCAGTTTTTGTCAACCACTCGCAAGCATACTTTGCCATTTTTACAGCTTCAATACTTTCTCCTATAGGAGGTAACATCAAACTTAAAATCTGACTTTTATCTGGAGATTCCCACCAAAAAACTTCAAAAGGAAACTCCGTAGAGTCATTCCAACGTAACTTCTGAGTAGCAAAATATTTTATATTTCCGCCTTTAAGAATTTGCGGAAGTTGCCAACAGAAACCAAAAGTATCTGGCAACCAAGCTACAGCAGAAAATCTGCCAAATTTTTCCCAAACATAACGTTGACCGTATAAAACTTGTCTAACTATTGATTCTCCTCCGACTGTATTTAATTCTGGTTCCACCCACAAACCAGCGGCAACTTCCCACTTACCTAAATCAATTTGTCGTTTAATTCTATTAAATAAGTCTGGTCGATTTTGTTCTATCCATTCATATAGTGCCGGAGTCGAATGACAGAAAATAAGTTCGGGAAAATATTCTTGTAAATTCAGTACAGATGAGAAAGTTCGTTGCGCAGCTTCCCAAGTTTCTTCCACATCCCATAACCAAGCTAAATCTAAATGAGCGTGACCTAATAATTTGATTTTTAAACTATTAATATAGTTGTCAGAAATTTTAGTTATTTCCGAGTGGAGCTTTAGTAGCGATCGCTCAAACTTTTCTCTTTCTCTAACTGTCTGCCAATCTATCAAACTGACAGATTTTTTTATTATCTCTAGGTAGAAGTCGCTTTCAGATTCTACTTTAGTCAAATATTCGAGCAAAATTTCCAATCTATCTGCCATAAAACCAGGGTCTAGCTGATAATTTTCTAGATTTTCATAGACACACCAAGACTTTACCAAAGCACCTCGGTCATGTTCCGGACTTACCAACTTAATGCCAATAATAAAAGTTTCTCCAACTATCGCTTTTTGACTCAGCAAAATTCGACTCGAACAGTCAAACAAATCCCCCGTTTGTACTAACTTACCATTCACATAAATTTCGGCAGATTCAGCCCACCAAGTCAAACCCAATCGTAAAGATAAACCAGTTAAAAAATAATCGTTTAAATGTGGGGGAATTATCAACTTTTGCCCTAACCATAAAACCTGTTTACCTTTTTCCCAAACAATATGTTTCCTTTCATTTCTTGTAGCTAACTGCCAAGCATCTAAATTTTCAAGTGCAGTAATAGGTATATCCTCTTGCCAATATCGCCATTTGTTTTGAATATCTACTTGAGTTAATTTTCTAAGTTGCTGAATTGTTGTAGAAATTTCTGGAATTAAAAATTGCATAAAATTTTGATTTACTGATTTAGTGAAAATGAGTATTCATTAGTTTGTTTCATTTCAGATATCAAACTAGATTTAGATTATCATTTTTTCTCCCTTGCTTAATTTTCAGAAAAATCTCTCTAACCACCGCCTTCGGCCAGAGCTTTTTTTGAGTTGAGAAATGAAACTAGATTGTAACTTTTTCTCCTGCTACCTAATATTGATAAAGCTTTATCTAACCACTACACTTCGACTCAGGAAAATTGCACAAAAACAGTCAAATAAATCTCTAAATATTTCCTTTATCAACTCAAAGCTGTTCCCCAAAAATACTGTGAAAAATCTCAGATAATTATTCAGATGCCAACCAGCCAATAAAATCTCTGAACTTGATTTTCAAACCCAATGTTTGATGTGATAATTTTTGTCGAAATTTCAAGAATAAAAAAAAATGGATAAAATGATAATTTGCTGATGAAGTTACCATAATTATCCAGAATTTTTTTTAATTTAGATATCAAACTAGATTGTAACTTTTTCTCCTCCTACCTAATTTTGATAAATCTCTCTCTAACCACTCCCTTTCGAGTTAGGAAAATTTTACTCAAACAGTCAAATAAATCTCTAAATATTTCCTCTATCAACTCAAAGCTGTTCCCCAAAAATACTGTGAAAAATCTCAGATAATTATTCAGATGCCAACCAGCCAATAAAATCTCTGAACTTGATTTTCAAACCCAATGTTTGATGTGATAATTTTTGTCGAAATTTCAAGAATAAAAAAAAATGGATAAAATGATAATTTGCTGATGAAGTTACCATAATTATCCAGAATTTTTTTTAATTTAGATATCAAACTAGATTGTAACTTTTTCTCCTCCTACCTAATTTTGATAAATCTCTCTCTAACCACTCCCTTTCGAGTTAGGAAAATTTTACTCAAACAGTCAAATAAATCTCTAAATATTTCCTCTATCAACTCAAAGCTGTTCCCCAAAAATACTGTGAAAAATCTCAGATAATTATTCAGATGCCAACCAGCCAATAAAATCTCTGAACTTGATTTTCAAACCCAATGTTTGATGTGATAATTTTTGTCGAAATTTCAAGAATAAAAAAAAATGGATAAAATGATAATTTGCTGATGAAGTTACCATAATTATCCAGAATTTTTTTTAATTTAGATATCAAACTAGATTGTAACTTTTTCTCCTCCTACCTAATTTTGATAAATCTCTCTCTAACCACTCCCTTTCGAGTTAGGAAAATTTTACTCAAACAGTCAAATAAATCTCTAAATATTTCCTCTATCAACTCAAAGCTGTTCCCCAAAAATACTGTGAAAAATCTCAGATAATTATTCAGATGCCAACCAGCCAATAAAATCTCTGAACTTGATTTTCAAACCCAATGTTTGATGTGATAATTTTTGTCGAAATTTCAAGAATAAAAAAAAATGGATAAAATGATAATTGGCTGATGAAGTTACCATAATCATCTAGAAGTTTGTTGACTTCAGATATCAAACTAGGTTGTATTTTTTTCTCCTCCTACCTAATTTTGATAAAAGTCTCTCTAACCAGAACCTTTCGACTCAGGAAAATTTGACTCAAATAATCAAATAAATATCTAAATATTTAGCCTATCAAGTCAAAGTTGTTCACCAAAAATACTGGGAAAAATCTCAGAGAATCATTCAGATTTATCCCTTACCATAAAATCTATTTATCTAATGGTCAAACCAGATGTTTGATGTGATAATTTTTGTCGAAATTTCAAGAATAAAAAAAAATGGAGAAAATGATAATTGGCTGATGAAGTTACCATAAGTATCCAGAGTTTTTTTTAATTTTAGATATCAAACTAGGTTGTAAATTTTTCTCCTCCTATCCTAATTCTGAGTTGCTCAATTTTTTTTGTGGAAAATTATGGAATTGAAAATTAGATAATTTTATAATTTCCTGATATAGTTAAATTGAGTATCTATAGCTTTTCCTTCAGAAATGTCAGACTAGAGTCAAGTTGTGATTTTTTTATCCGGCAAAAATTTGTTTATTACCTCCCTCAATTCCTAGTTAAGTTGTTCCATTTTACCTCAAGCAATGTAAATAGTATATTTTTCGTGTTTAAAGTAAACTCTGGAAAATTAATTAATTTATCTAATATCTAAGTAAAAATGACTTCAAGTCCCTATAAAAGTAAAGTATTAAATTTTGTGGCGACAAAATATCGCCAAATATTAACTCGAAGCGATCGCGCCTTCACTCACTTAAAATTTGCAGCTACTAACACAGTTCAATTGTTACTTTATCCTATATATGTGTTGCTGCAAACCTCTCGCCTAGCACTCAAACAACTACGACAAACAAACAAAAGCAATTTACCACAAATCAAAGAAAAAGTCAATAAAAAAATCAGTAAATATCGTAAAACTACTGACCAACCTATCCAAGAAGTATCAGTAATTTCAACACAAGATTATCCTAGACTATTAGAACCCTCAAAGCCTAAACCTCTGCTTAAAATGCAGTGCGAAGATTTCTCAGGATTAGAGATTGCAGAAAACCATAAAATATCAGACATTTCAGTCAGGGTCAAACAAGAAAATCCTCTAATATTAGAAACAGCCAAGATCGAAAAAAAAGTCCCATTGCAGCTTAAACCCTGTGCAGAACTTGTGCCAATGTTTGAACCTTTAGGAAGAATCTGGCAAATTATGGCTTGGGTACAAACCAGTAAAATTGCCTTGTGGTTCAATTTGTTTAAGGAATCGAATATAGCTTTAGACCAAAATGAACTAAAGCACCACAATAGAGGTTTTACTCAAAACCAAAGTCAGCCATTATTGTCAAGTTCAAATCTAACTTTCAGTGAGTTTATTCATAATTTAGGCAAACAGTATCTATACCCAATTACTAGAGGTCTAGGATTAAATGGTTTACTACCACCTTTTAAAATAGAAGAAGAATGGCAACTCGAGTCATTGTTAAAAGCAGAACTAGGCCAAGAAAATCAAAAAAAGCCTTTAGCTACCCAAGATAAAACGCCAATAGTTGCCTCATCAGTATCGCCATTTGAACCAGAAACATTTCAGATAGCCACCTCTTTAACAACTAAATCTCTAATTAGGGCAGGAAATATAGAAAAATTAGGAAAAGAGAAAAATTTCCCTTTAGATCGGCACTTATCTCACCAGACCATCTTAACTTCTAATAATTCTAATAATTCTGCCAAAAAAGAGGCGATCGCATTCAAAGAAGTTTTGAGAGATATAGATGGACATAGAATTGAACAGAAAGGAAACTATAGCATAAACAGTGCCAAAATATCTGTTCAAAGTTATAACTCACAAAGTAGACCCAAACACCAACCAAACTGCTTAGAAGTAGAATCAGTTTCAGTAGGGTATGTCAAACATCCCCTAGAAATAATATTGGGGTGGGTAGATGTGATTATGACATGGCTAGAAAAAATATTTGTACAGGTGTGGCAATTGTGTCAACAAAAGTTGAAAAATTTTTGACAAATGATTGTGGTAAAATGAGTCAACATTTAGATATGATAAGAAAGTTGTAGATATTTGATCGAAAAAATTCGGTCTGAAACCCTATCCTTTAAGGAGAAATAATAAATGCTGACTTTGAAAATAGTTGTTAATATCGTTGTTCTATTCTTTGTCTTATTATTTATCTTTGGATTCTTATCCAATGACCCTGCACGGAACCCTAGCGGTCGGGACATGGAGTAAACCTGTATCAAAATTTTAGCTTCTACACGGGAGTTACCCTACATTGAAAAGTAGTAAATTAGGGATTAGTCCTAGCATTAAAGCCATAAATAAGAAGAGGAAAATGCTCTCTTACTCAAATCGAAAATATTGAATATAAAATTGTGGCTCCTCCACAGAAGACAAATAAATGCTGATATTGTGGGAGCGTCACTCAGCCTGGAAGTCCACTTATTTTGTGCAGTGTTACGTTCCAGGCTAATTTTTGACATAATTTACAGAATATGGTAATAAATATAATCCATCTAACTGAAGCTATCTGAAGAGCCTCATTAGTTAACTTTTGACTTTCAAGTCAATCTATATAGCAATGCTATTTAATTCGTGTCCAAAAATTACCTCTGAGCATCAGAGAGTAGGACTGTCCAAAATTTGGTAGTCACCATGACTGGGACATTAACCCAAGTATAAATATTTTAGCTGCTGGGCTAGCAGTGTCAGCGCCAGTCGCTCATGGGGGAGACCCCCAAGACCGCGCTGTCTTGTCTGTGGAGCGACCATAAGACCGAAAAGAGGTTTGGCAAGGGAGGCAGGTGCTATGTTTCGCTACGCGACATGAAAAGCGCAGCTCCTCTGCAAGAGGCAGCAGAAAGCCCCTATCAGTAATCTTAGGGAATCCCACCCTGTCTCATAGAGCAGTGTCGGGAAGATGTCAAGATGAACTCTAATCTTTAAATCTCGTGAACTTAGTATTTCTATCCGAAATATGTCCTACCCCCTGCCACCTCCAGAACTACCTCCTATTGTTCAAACCCTACCTTCAGCGTCTGTAGTCCAGTCTGTTACAGAGGCACAACAGGAATTATCCACTCCAAATCAAAATCAATCAAGTCCAACGTCAAAATTAAACCAGGTTCCCGAAGAAATCAGAATATCTGCAAAGAACACTTTCTTAGGAGAAGAGTTCAGAGAAACTGTGTTGTACAAATTTCCTCAAATTACCTCAACTTTTGACCATACTCAGAAAGTCGGTCCAATTCACACAACCTCAGCCAATCTTGGACCACCAATAGAAATAGATATATCATCAGCACAGAGAATTTCAGCTCTCGAAAGCAAAATCAATTCAGGTAGAAAACAAAAATTCTCCTCCACCTCCTTCTCAGATTTCTCAGAATATGCTGTGTCTGAAAAAGAAGCCCAAACTACTCAACAAACAAACTCGCTTAATGTCAATAATAGTAGAAAAATATTAGAACATTTTAGTAGCAAAAAACAACCAATTCCCTCAAAATTTCAGATAGGGCAAACCATCAGAGAAAACAATATCCCAGAACTACCAAACCTTCCCCAAGACGAACAACCCACTCGTGAACCTGACACCCCAGAATCAGAAGACAAAAAAGAAGGAACCCCTATTCCCATACCAGAATCAGAATCTCAAACTCAAGACTCAGACAAAAAAACAACAGAGGATAGACAACCTATTCAAATACCTCTACCAGCAGATGTAGTCGAAGTAACTGCAGACCGCCAAGAATATAACGAACAACGGCAACTTATTAGTGCAGAAGGTAAAGTGACAGTGCGGTTTAGTCAAGGAGTAGTTAGTGCTGACAAAGTACAAGTTAACCTAACAACTCGTCAACTTCTAGCAACAGGAAATGCTGTGTTTGCTCAAGGAGAGCAAGTCTTGCTTGGGGAGCGCATGGAATACAACTTTGCTCTTGACAAAGGATTAATTGAAGAAGCAAGTGGAATTATTTTTGTTGGAAACGCAGAAGAAAGCGTGTCATCATCCCTACCTACCACAGAAGGAGTAGGAGCATTAGGGGCAAGATCATTAAGCGATAGCATTACCGCTACTCAACCTCCAACAAAAGTGAAAGCTACTGGAGGCACAAAAGTTACATTTGAACCCAAACTAGAAGCACCAGAGCAGTCAGGAACAGTTAACCGACTGCGCTTTGAAGCTGACCGTCTCAACTTATTAGGTGCTGGTACCTGGGAAGCAATAAATCTTCGACTAACCAATGACCCGTTTTCACCTCCAGAGGTAGAATTAAGGTCCGATCGCGCTACACTTAGACCCTTATCTCCCTTTCAAGATGAACTGATAACCAAAAAATCTCGGTTAGTATTCGACCAACGTTTTAGTTTGCCACTATTTCGCGAACGAACAGTTATCGATCGCCAGCAACGAGACCCGCTCCCAATTCAAATTGGTTATGATCAAGACGATCGAGGTGGTTTATTTGTTGAAAGTACATTTGAACCTTTTGTTCCAGGACCTTTGCAAATCAGGCTAACTCCCCAATACTACTTAGAAAGAGCATTTTTTGGTGGCGGTGAAGACGACTCCCCTATAGATGGTAACGTTTTGGGTCTCAAAGCTTCCGTCAATGGTGCCATAACACCCACAACTCAACTAGAAGGACGAGCTACATTTCTCACATTTAAAGATTTTCCCGACCTAGAAGAAGATGACTTTCGAGGTAGTATTCGACTAAGACAGTCATTCCAAGGTTACAATTTAACAGGAGAGTATAGTTATCGCGATCGCTTATTTAATGGTAGTTTAGGATTTCAAACTGTTCACAGTAGTGCGGGCGTTGTTCTTACTTCCCCCCTAATACCAATAGGTGAAACTGGCGCCCAACTCAGTTTTCAGACTGGTTATCAAGTTGTGAATGGTAGAACAGATCGCCGAGAGTTGTTAACCGATCTCCAACCATTTGAACCCTTACCTGATGATGAAGATGATGATGATAGCGATCCTAGATCGCGAGCTGACCTAGGTCGTTTCCAGAGTGTAGTGTCTCTGAGATACCCACTAACCATCTGGAGTGGTGAACCATTACCCGCTACCCCGACTCAGGGTTTGAGATATACCAGCAAACCAGTAGTTCCGTTTCTGCAAATGGTCTTAGGACTTACAGGTGCTACTAGCATTTATAGTAATGATGAAGACCAATCTTTTGTGCGTGGGAGTCTTGGGTTTACTGGACAGTTTGGGCATTTTTCCAGAGACTTTTTTGATTATACTGGATTTAATTTAACTTATAGCCAGACTGGTCTGAGCGGTCAGTCACCTTTTTTCTTTGACCGCGTTGAAGATACAAATGTCCTTTTGTTTGGTTTCGTCCAACAGATTTATAAAGGTTTTCGGGTAGGCTACCAGAGTGGTCTCAACTTAGAAAATGGTGATATTCTTGACGATCGAATTACATTAGAATATAGTCGTCGTACTTATGGGGTAGTATTAAGTTTTAGTCCCAGACGACGAACTGGTACATTTAGCCTCCGGATCAGTGACTTCAACTGGCAAGGTGGTACAACTCCGTTTTCTGGGGAAGATGTTCGACCTGTTGGTGGTGGTGTGGTTAGGTAATATCAAATCCGGTTGAATACCTATTATATAGTTGGGGAAGATGGGGAGATGGGGGGATGGGGAGATGGGGAGATCGATATCCACTCCTAACCCCTCCCAGGAGGTGAATTTGGGGAATTTAGGAAGATTGAAGGCAAGAAGTAATTTCAGAAATTATCAACATATATAATATAATCGGATTCTATGTGCAATTAACCGGATTTGATATAACTTGAAGAAGGAGTCAGGAGTCAGGAGTCAGGAGTCAGGAGAAGTGGGAATTATAGAGGAGGTAGGAGAAAGAATGGCCTCTTGATCTTTCCTATCAAATCCGCCTAATTGCACATAGATCCAATAACCTCATAATCAAGGTTTTAAGCTATTAGACATCTCCAATAATAAAAACAGGAAATCAATTGTTCCACTAGACGCATCAATTCTTTCTCCCTGCTCCCTACTCCCTGCTCCCTGCTCCCCCTTTTCTGGAGATGTCTATTGATTGTGAGGTTATTCAGTTACAGTCGATGGGGGTATCGCTACCCCTCACCTCTGTTTCAGAACCGTGCATGAGAGTTTCCAGCTCACACGGCTCCTAATAACTAAGGTTACTTCGAGGTTAGGTTCACATACTCCCTTCTACAACCTTGAAATCAAGGTTTAAGCGGGTTTGACACTATACTCAGGTGCAATAATGACTCTTAACCATCGACTTCTTATTTATAGTGGGCACGACTTCCACTTCACACCTTGGGAGCTAGCGAGTGACTCCCTAACGGTTTCTGATTTCACCGCCTACCTTAATTACCTCCTCACGTCTGCCTATCCTGACCATTACTCCAGGCTTGCTTCGCAGAGGTTTCCTAAACCCTAAAAGCCATTGGTTACGCTTTTCCTACTCTTGTTTTGGTACCTCTTGGTCGATTATTGTACCTGCGGGTTTTATTTATAGTGGTAACGCTCGCCACTTAGGGAGGCCAAAAGGGGTTACTTCGTTCCCTGATAACCCGATCACGTTGACTTTAGGCTCCTAGTTTAGGCCGACCTCAATTAGATACGCGCGCCAACTCCAGTTAATTGATTCCAATTATGTGAGGTATACCGTTTTGGTTCAAGGGTATCAATGTCTTTCCCTTGTCTATCATAACGACCCATCATATACTAGATTCTCTTTGCGATAACCATTGTCAACAACCCTTGCACAGAGTTGGGATAACATTACCCTTACTCCGCTTTTAGGCCATGCACGCTCGTGACTGACATTGCGATTTGTCCGAATCCTGGGACTAGGTCCTCACGCGGTATCCGCGCGGGAAGGAATTTAACCTCCATGATTATCAGAGTTACCCTTTCACAGGGCTGGCTGAACGTAAACTAAGGAGTTTTACTTAGGCCAAACGAATCGCACACCGGATTTGATATCCGCCCTTGTTTGCTGAAAATGCTAACTTTTTAAACTTGAGCGACCGAAAAGCTTGCACCTTTTTCGACTCCAAAAATGCTAAAACCTTTATCTGTAAATGCTTTGAGATTTAATCAGCAGAGCAATAAACAGGATTGCTATATTTGTGGTAGTATGACCTGCAGTGTCATCTGCTTTCAAAAAAATGGACACATAGAGTTCTGAGTTATAAATTAGGGGTCAGAAATGAGTGAACCTATATCTGTATATAAAATAAAGACAGCTATCACAAAGAGAGTTATCATAACAAAAACAATGTTAGCCCTCCTAGCACTTTGTGTTGCCAACATTGCAATCTCCTTTTCAGGAATTTTTGTTCGGCTTAGTGAAAATGAAATTGGACCAAGTGCAACTGTCTTCAGTCGTTTCTGGATTGTTGCAATTGTTATCGGACTTGTAACTCCATTCCAAAGTAAGCAAGAGACCGGAGAACTAAGTAACATATCTGAGTCTCCTCCAAAACGTTTGTTCCTGGTTGGGGTGGGTGTTTCTTATGCACTATCACAGATTTGCTGGGCTTGGTCTTTTTCTCATACTACTGTTACAATCTCGACTTTGCTCTATAACTTAGCACCTCTATTTGTGTGTTTAGGAAGTTGGCTGTGGTTAGGTCAAAGCTATAACAGGCAATTTATTGCCGGACTATTTGTGGCAACTTTTGGTTGTTTTGTGATTGGATGGAGCGATCTTCAGAGTGCTACATTACAGTGGCAAGGTGATGCTGCAGCAGTGATGGGTGGTATTTTTTATGCGTTATATATTTTGCTGGTCAAACAGTTACGTCCAACAGTAAGTGCAACTACTATACTTCTGAGTGTTTCTGTGCTGGGAAGTATAGTCTGCTTACCGTTTGTTTTGATCGGTCAGGAGCATCTATTTCCGATTTCTTTGCAAGGATGGTTATTTGTGATTGGTTTGGCTCTAATTTGTCAAGGTTTGGGACAGGGATTAATAGCCTATTCTCTTGAGCATCTATCTAGTGGACTGGTTTCATTATCTCATTTATCAGAACCAGTATTAACAGGTTTATTAGCATGGCTAATTTTTTTAGAACATCTAACTTGGTATACAGGAAGTGCTTTTATCTTGATTATGATAGGCTTATATCTAGCCGTTTCCAGCTCTTCTTCACAAGGTTAGTACGATCGAGCGGTCTCAATGATTTGACAAACTTTGTCGTGTATGCTTACATACTGGAGTAACTTCTACACTCTGAATGATTATGAAGATTAAAACACTTTATTCTAAACTTCATTGTGCAATTTGCACAGAATCAAGACTTGATTACATGGGTAGTGTAACAATCGATGAAGACTGGATGGATGAGGCAGGACTTCAAAGTGACCAAGCTGTAGATGTCTTAAATCTTGACAATGGATCGCGTCTAACCACATATGCTATTTCAGGTAAACGGGGTTTAGGTGAAATTTGTCTCAATGGAGCTGCTGCCCATCATTTTGAACCCGGACACAAAGTCATTATAATTGCTTACTGCGATCTCACCCTTGATGAAAAAAAAGATTTTAAACCCAAAGTTCTTTTATTTAATGACTATCCCCCCTTTGAAATTGATGTTGAAAACAAGAAACTTCAATGGCTTAATGAACTACCTACCTATTCTTTACTAACAGAAGAAACACCATCAAAAACTTATGAGAGTTTAGTTGAAAAATCCCCTCAAAAATATGAAAGGCAAAAATTACTCGCCAATCATTGGAGACTAGGATGCAAACTTCTTTGGAATCAGGAAGAATTACTAGCTGGCTTATCAGCATTTATGCGAGAAAATCACATAGAAAGTGTAGTGGATGTTTCTGGAGGCAATGGTTTTCCTGCTATTGAACTGCGCCGCCAAGGCTGGAATATTGCTTATAATGACTACAATGCTTTTATGAAGGAGCAAGTAGAAGCCCAGATTAAAGAAAATGATGACTTTGTAGCCTCAATGTCCTGTACTCAAGTATCTTGGGAACACTTAGATAGTGTTATTGTTCCTGATTCCTACGATATGGTCATGTGTAGAGGTAATTCATTACCATATGCTGTATCTTGGTCTGTTAATCAAATCTGCGATCCTGAAAAAGCTAAAGTCGTTATTCAGAAGGCTTTAGCTCAGTTTTTTAAAGTTTTACGTCCCGGTGGAGTTCTTCTTGTTGATAAAAGTTCGTTTGAATCGGCTGGAATTTACGTGATTCAAAAAGAAGGTGTCGTCGATAGCAAGGAATGTCACATTCATTGGGTATTTGTAAACGATATACAGTCAGGACTTCGACGATGGGATCAATACAATACAGTTGAAAAAGAAACAACCTGTTTAACAGTTTACAGCTTACTCATTACAGAAAAAATGCTAGTAGACTGGCTGACAACAGCCGGTTTTATTTCAATTTGTCCAACTTCCATTCAAGGAGAAAATATTTATACGGTATTGACAGCGCGTAAACCCCTTGGGATTCTTCCGGACTAATTTATATAACCCATATTCCGCACGTCAATTTGTAGCATTAAAAGTAGTATAAAAATTGGGGATTTGGTAAGTATTTATACTAGACTTCTTGCAGAAGTCAGGGAATAGGGAATAGGGAATAGGTATGGAGGGAGATGAAATTGTTAATTTTAGATCTTGAATTTATTTAATTAAAACTTTTGCAAGAGGTCTACTGTATAGATCCTATTAATTGACCTTTCTGTTGAGTCAAATTCTCAGTCAAATATTAAGGCATAAATACTCGATAGAGCCAGATAATTAGCTAGAATCATTCCTTACTGACTACTGTAGGGGCGAATGGCCATTCACCCCTACGACTACTGACTACTGGCGCTTAATACTATATTTTGAAGTGCGGATGAACGCAAAGACGTAGACGTAATAGTTGTTAGTTGCAATAAAGTCCATACTTCAAAAACCTGTGGCAACTGTAGCTACGTTCACAGAAAGATTATTTAAGTGCCCCAAATGTCAAACTGTGATTTCAAGAGATATAAATGGCGCACGAAATATTATGATTCGTGGTTTGCAGGCAACTGCCTTCACTGTCAAAGGTAATGCTATACTATGCTCTAGTTAGTCGATCTAACTGATTTGAGGAGGTTAAATGTTGCACCAATGACAGAAGAGCCATCAATATCTGCTTTAGCAGAGGCTTTATTAACAAAGTATGATTTTGACCTTGGTGGTGAAACTTCCGAGCAACTTATTGCTCGTTGGCAGAACAACTATCAAGTGGAGTGGCTTTCTTTAGCAGTTATTGAAGCATTATATCTTGGACGTTACAAGGCTATCTCTGTCCAGCAGATATTGACATTATGGGAACGTCGTGGTCAGCCTATTTATCATTTCAACTCTGAATTTCAAAATATTATCACTAGAAATGTTCTCACAAATTTGACAACTCAGATAGATACTCAATCTTTACAAACAAAAACAAACCCTACCTTTTTAGAAGAGAAACCACCAGAGCATTCTAAATTTGTTTCCCCACCCTCAAACCTCTTTGAAGCAAACTCAAAAAATAAAGATCAAAATTTGGTGCAGCAGCAAGTCCCAGTACAACCAGCTCACTACAAGATAAAACACACTGATTTTTATACTAAACTCAAAGCAGTTATCAAAAATAGTCAAGCTTGGCGATCGCGTTCCAGCAAATTAGAAGGAGAAAAACAAACAAAGTCCTCATTTTCTGAGGAGTAGGGAAGTAGAAAGTTGGGGAGTTGAAAGTCGGCAGTAGAAACTCGGCAGTAGAAACTCAGCAGTAGAAACTCGGGAGCAAGATGCTCCCACTAACAAACCATTTACTAACTTTTGACTCGGCGAATTTCTGAGCAAAAAGAAGCCAAAGTAAAACCTAATGGTTTCTTAACCACACTGGTGCGTAATCGCAAATTAGGTATTAAATACCAGAAACGTTCCTCCGCGTACAAACCTTCCGACTCCGTAATCAAGGTTAGAACATCATCACTCCCCATAATATAACGACCACTGATTTTTGGGTTGTTACTATTTCCTCTGTCTTGCAATAATTTACCTTGGTTAGGGTCGTCAGAATTAGGAATAAGTATCAGCATTGTTGAACCTGCATCTTTGACTTGTTCTTTGTTAGTTGTACCATTCCAGCTAATCTTCACCCCTATTAACTCAGTTGCACTGGAGTCAACCTGATTTTTTTCGCACAACTTGATTAATGTAGGGTCAGTTTTTGCCAATATTTCAACATTCACTTCTGATTTACCCGCTTGCAGTTCCCCTGAAACCAAATTGTGAATTGTGCGTTGGGAAAACCATTGACCAGCACTCAGCTTAAAAAATTCGATAATGTCCATTAACTTGCTAATCTTATTAATTCTGAATCAATACTATATTTTGCACTGATTGGGATTTTGAGTCAAATTTTGATTGTAGCATTTTAGAGAGTAGGGAGTAGGGTTCGACAGATATTCTCGCTCTTTGCAAACGAATCCTTAAAAACATTCTTAGTTATAACTGAAGTCTTGAAGAAGTATCGCATTATTTTTGGATTTTTGGGAATTGGTATTAAATTAATTTTGCCTAGATATTTATCTGAAATACATTAATGTTTGTTACCAAAGATTAGACATCTCCAAAAAATAATAGGCTTCTGGCTTTTAGAGGCAACAGCTTCAGAAGGCAACAAGCAACAGGAATATAGATTTTTAGGAAAAAGGTATAAAAAAAAAATTTTTTCTGGGAAATTGTCAAGATTCAGCTAGTTTTATGCAATGCTTTAAGTCCCGTTATTTATTTAAGACAAGCTAGAGTTGTAAAATTCACTCTCCGAAATCATTTTTCGTATCTTTTTCGTGAAAATATATTCCCTGTTCCCAGTTAAGTGTTCCCTGTTCCCTACTAGTGGCAAAAAATCTATATCTTTTTCACGCCTATGTCTAATAACTGATAACTGAAATGGAATCAAGTTCGTTTGACTACAATATATTGTTAATTAATATGGTATATTAACTATAGCCTTTATATCCAAATAACCAAGAACTGTATAGCTAATCAAATTGCAAACTACTATAAATTGGACTAAAAAGCAACAATTGTAGCGATCGCTATTTCCAAAAACATTAAATTGTGGTAAATAATAAGGTTAAGTTATCATACTAAATTTATTAGGATATACACTGAATCTGGTATAATTTAAGGGTACTAAACTATGCTCATAGAGATATTAACCCTGTTTGCGGGTGCAGGACTAGAACAAGTAACCAGTGTCACATGGCATTCGGTAAGTAAATGGGCAGCAAAGAAGGCTGATGAAAAGAATCAGGTAATACAGAAAGCATTAGTAACTTCATATTGTAAAGCTTTGCAAGTAATTCGTAAAGAGTCTCAACAACTACCCCAGTGGAAACAAGAGAAAGCTGCAATTGAAGCTAGATTAACAGAAATGGAGAAAGATGCACTGATTATATTAGATTTAGTGCAGACACAGAAACACAGAATGACTCATATACCTCAAGGAGGAGAAGAACAAGCGATCTCAAAAACAGTAATGTCTAGACTGCAAAGCAAAGATAAATGGCTGAAACACGCTCCCAAAGAATTATATTATTTAGTTGAAACTAGATTAGTATCAATTACAGTCCATCAATTTCGCCACGAACTGAGAACAGAAAGCACAGTATTTCAAGCCTTAGTCCACGATATGTTAGCTACAGCAGGAGAAGATGTCCGCCGTTTGGTTGATGTCACGAATAGCATAGAGAAAAGAGTAGATCAATTCGTGGGAGACTACCGTCAAGATATTGACAGAATTATTGTAGGTATTGGAGGAGCTAACTCCCACTTAGAAGAGTTAATATCACTATTAAGCAAACAGATGAAGCAATGTCAAGCGATACCTGCTGACTTTGCTGCCCTCATAGCGGATAAAACAGAAGGATTTTTGGGACGAGGTTTTGTCTTTGACGCTATTGAAGATTTTATCCAAAATCAATCTAAAGGATATTTTATCATCGAAGCAGATCCAGGAGTAGGCAAAAGTACGATTATTGCTGAATATGTACGCCGTAAAGGTTGTATTGCCTATTTTAATCTATTATCAGAAGGTAGAACTAGGGCTGAAGATTTTCTTAAGAGTGTGTGTACCCAGTTAATTGAAAGGTATAATTTGCCTTATGAACTACCATTACATCCAGATAATACCAGCAATGGGAACTTTCTGTCAAAACTACTGAACGAAATTAGTACCCAACTAACCCCTGGAGAAAAACTTATAATAGCAGTGGATGCTTTGGATGAAGTGGATTTAAGTAGTCAGAGTGGAGCCGCTAATGTCCTATATTTACCAGCAAACTTACCCAATAGAGTATATTTTCTGCTTACTAAGAGATCGGACCCACTACCATTAGTAGTGTCGGCACCACAGAAAATTTTTGATTTAATGATATATCCTAATGAAAGTTTGGAAGATGTTAAACTATTTATTCGCCTAAGAACAAGGCGATCTGCAGTTCAAGCATGGATTGAAGCTAGAGGATTAACTTTAGAAAAGTTTGTCGAATCTATAGCTAGCAAGAGCGAAAATAATTTCATGTATTTAAAATATGTACTTGATGATATTGAGCAAGGTAACTATAGAGATATCAGCTTAGAAAGTTTACCCCAAGGTTTAGAGAAATATTATGACCAACATTGGCATCGAATGAAAATGAATGTTAAACCATTGCCAGTTACTAAGCTAAAAATCATCTATTTCTTAACAAAAACTCGTAAACCTGTATCCTGTGGAATGTTAGCTAAATTTAGTGGAGAAATATCCTTGACAGTTCAAGAAATTCTGGATGAATGGGCACAATTTCTGAGAATTTATCAAACAGAAGGCAAGCCAGTGTACAGCATATATCATGCTGCATTTCAAGATTTTCTCTACCGTAAAGATATTGTTCAGGAAGTAGAATCATTAATTGAAATTGAAAGTATGGAAAAACAAATCAAAAATAATCTGTTAGGAATGGTTTATAAAAATGCTTAGTATTGAGGAGTCAGGAGTCAGGAATCAGGAGTTAGGAATCAGGAGTTAGAAGAAAGAAGGGATTTGAATTATTGAAGATGCCATTTCTTAGTTAATAACTTATCTGATACCAATTTCATTCTAACACTTACAACCGAAGACTTAAAGGAAATTAAAATGGGTGAATTTAGAGAAAATTTAGCTCAACTACCCCTAGAAGATCAACGTTATCTTTTAGAAACTTTACCTGGTTTTCTAGTCAGTGAATCTGATACAGAACAACTGCATCGCTTACTTACAGATTTTGATTTTCTCGAATCAAGATTATATTTATTCGGAATAGAATATCTACTAAATGATTATGAGGAAGCTATGCACTCCGATGTCTCGATATCAAGTGAAAAACTCAAAACCTTAAAATTAATTCAAGGAGCAATTGAACTATCATCTCATATCTTAGTTGAAGATAAAACGCAACTAGCAGGACAACTTTGGGGACGACTGCTATCTTTTGAAATCCCGGAAATTCAGAAAATGCTACAACAGGCAAAATCCTGGAAACTCACCCCCTGGTTAAGACCAATTGCGCCTAGTTTAACACCACCTGGAGGTAGACTTTTACGAACTTTTATCGGTCATAGTGGTTGGGTAAATGCAGTAGTTGTGACTCCTGGAGGAATGATAATTTCTGGTTCTTCGGACAATACTCTCAAAGTCTGGAATCCAGAAACAGGTAAAGAAATTAGTACCGTTACTGGTCATACGGCGCGAATTAGAGCGATCGCTTTACTGGGTGATGAATGGGTAATTTCTGGTTCTGATGACTTCACCATCAAAGTCTGGAACCTTGAAACAACAGAAGAATTTGTTACCCTCACAGGTCATACAAGAGCAGTAAGAGCAGTTGCAGCACTGCCAGATGGCAGACTGATTTCCGGTTCCTCAGACAATACTATTAAAGTCTGGAATCTTGAAACACAAACGCCAGAAATTACCCTCACAGGTCATCAAGGTTGGGTAAATGCACTAGCAGTATTGTCTGAGACCGAAATTATTTCAGGTTCATCCGATAACACTCTCAAAATTTGGGATCTCGAAACAGCAGAGGAATTATTTACACTTACAGGTCATACAGGTGGTGTGAGAACTATAACTACACTTCCTGAAAGACAAATAGTTTCCGGTTCATCCGACAACACAGTTAAAGTTTGGAATCTTGATAGCAAAAAAGCAATTTTTACATTCAAAGGTCATTCCAAAGGAATAAATGCAGTAGCAGTAACTCCAGATAATAAACGCATGATTTCCGCAGCTTCCGATAATACTCTCAAAGTATGGAATCTCCAAACTGGAGAAGAGTTATTTCCTCTCAAAGGTCATACTGACTCAGTATACGCAGTTGCGGTTTTGCCAGATGGACGCTTAATCTCTGGTTCCGATGATTTTACCCTTAAAGTTTGGAGTCTTGATACCTCAGAAGAACTTTCTCCCCTGATTGGACATACTAATAGAGTGAATGCAGCAATAGTTTTGCCAGAGCAACAAGTAGTCTCTTCTGCTTGGGATCATACAATCAAAGTTTGGAATTTGAATACAAGAAAATCAATTTATACTCTTAAAGGTCACACCGATCGGGTGAATTCTGTAGCTGCATTACCAAATAAACGAATTATTTCAGCTTCAGACGATCATACTCTCAAAATTTGGAGTCTGGAAACAGCAGAAGAGTTGTTGACTATAGAAGGTGACAATAGATGTATTTTTGCTGTGGCAGTTACACCAGATGGGAAAGTGGCGATCGCCTGTTTGTCTGACCAAACTCTCAAAGTCTGGAATTTAGATACATTAAAGGAAATTTTTACCCTGAGAGGTCATACTGACTGGGTAAGTACAGTTACAGTCACACCAGATGGCAAGCAAGTAATTTCTGGTTCTTTTGACAAAACTATTAAGGTTTGGAGTTTAGAAACAGGAGAAGAAATTGCTACATTAGTTGGTCATACTGGGTGGGTAAAGGCGTTAGCAGTAACACCAGATGGCAAGCGAGTGATTTCGGGTTCTTTTGACAAAACTATTAAAGTTTGGAGTTTAGAAACAGAACAAGAATTATTCAGTTTAAGTGGTCATACTGACTGGGTAAGTTCTATTGCAGTTACACCAGATGGCAGTCTAGTAATTTCTGCATCTGATGATAATACTCTCAAGGTTTGGGACTTAGAAATGCGAGAGGTAATTGCGGATTTTACTGGGGAGAGTTCCTTGGAATGTTGCGCTGTAGCAGCAGATGGAGTACAAATTATTGTTGGAGAAGCTTCTGGAAGAGTACACTTTTTAACATTAGAAAGTTAAAACAGCACTCAGGGTTTCCCTGAGTGAAGAATCCTGCGTTGTCGCCTAAGTGCAACCTCGGAATCGGGAATTATGTCAAACTTAATTAACTATGGCTTCTTTGACGGTTAAACTGTCAGTTGTCATTATTTTTTTCTTTGCGTCAATTTTGAGGATTTCTTCGGTTGTCTTGCTGGAATTGCTGATGGTATCAATGAACTTTTATATAGAACCCCTGAAGGTATCTTCATAAATTTAGCAAGCAGACAGGAGACAAGAGACAGGAGGCAGGAGACAGGAGGCAGGAGACAGGAGGCAGGAGACAGGAGGCAGGAGACAGGAGACAGGAGACAGGAGACAGGAGACAGGAGACAGGAGACAGGAG